>DCIC01000069.1 GCA_002315825.1 Bacteroidales bacterium UBA1736
TATATTGTGTATCTTTAGCGAAACATTCAGCATAGTGGAAAAGAAATTGATTGCAATTTGTATTGCGACATACAAAAGACAGGAGCTCCTAGGAAAATTGCTCAGCTCAATATTCGATCAAGAGGTATCGGACCTTTTTCCATATGAAGTATCGGTATTGATATGTGACAATGACGTAACCTTGTCTGCTAATCCTGTGTTTGAGGATTGCTTGCATTTTTCAAGACCAATGTGGATGAAGGATTTGGAATATCTCAGTTGCGCTGAAAAAGGTCTTGTGAATGTAAGGAATTGCCTTGTTGAATGTGCCCTGAAGAGAAATGCGGACTTTGTCCTATTCGTGGATGATGATGAGTATGTATCGCGGAAGTGGTTGACAAACATTATGAAAACATATGAAATGTTTCCCTCTGATGCGGTCATTGGACCTGTGCTTGCATATTTTGAGAAGGAGATTCCAAAGACGCTGTCAAAGTATTTTGAACGTAATATTAATGAGGACGGCAGTAAGTGTGATTCGCTCATTACCTGGAATACTCTTATTCCAGTAAAGATATTCCGTGATTGGGGGTTGAGATTTGACAGCCGCTTCAATCTTTCCGGAGGAGAGGATTCCTATCTTGGTATCCAGATTCTTCAAGCCGGGGGGAGAATGGTCTATTGTGCTGATGCACTTGCATATGAAATGATTCCCGAGGCTAGAATGAACCTTAGATGGGTTCTGACACGAAATGCACGGACATCCGCTACCTGGCTTGTGCAAAGAATGGAAATAAAGAGGGCGGAAAGCATATTGTACGCGTTTGCCAAGATTGCAGGTCTTTTGTGTCTTGCTATCGCTACTTCTCCTCTACTTTTTACTTCGGGACGTCATAAGTACGATAGCCCGGTTTATTTTGCAAAATGTTATGGCACACTGAAGGGATTTTGTGGCGTATCAATAAAGGAGTATAAATGAATTAGTTTGTGATAGCCATGAACAAATTACTTGTTTTCCATCCTGAGATTGCCCCGTATCGTGTTGATTTCTTCAATGGATTATTCGCAAGATTTGATGCCAGGCTATGTTTCTTCTTTAGAAATGTAAGGAATCAGACCTTTGACTCTCGCAAGATCGAATCTCGGTTTCATTTCGAGCCTGTTTACTATGTGCGGGAAGAAATGGGGCTGATTCGGTGGATGATGGCGATATGGCGCGAATTGTCTGCCAACAAGCCTGATATGGTTTTTGTTATGGAATATGGCTTGGTTACCTTAATCTCAATAATCCATAGATTGGTCACAGGCGGAAAGTATAAGATTGTCAGTATGGTTGATGACAGCTATGATATGGTGGCCAATAACAAGCAGTTTACCAGAAGGCATAGACTCGGGATGAAAATAGAGGCAAAATGGATAGATGAGATAATCAATGTAGATGCTTCTGCTGCGGAGTGGTATCGTCTTCATTTCGGGAAGGGGCTTTATTTCCCGATAATATATGATGAGGTGTTGGCCAAAGAACGGCAGAAACGGGTGCTTCCCATAAGCGAGCGGCTCATTTGTGAGTATGGATTGGAAGGTCGGAAGGTCCTTATCTTTGTCGGGAGACTCTCTCCTGTAAAGAATATTGAAACCGCTGTCAGGGCTTTTATTTCGGCGGATATCCCTGACTCCTCTTTTGTTATTGTCGGTTCCGGAGAAAGCGAGTATGAATTGAAAGAGGCGGCAATGGGTTGTGACAATATTATTTTTGCCGGCAGATATGATGGCGATGAATTGTACGCCTGGTACAATATCGCCAATGTGTTAGTATTGCCAAGTATCAGGGAGCCTTTCGGGGCCGTTGTTTCTGAGGCTCTGGTCTCAGGTTGTAGTGCCATTGTCAGTGATGTGGCGGGGAGCAGCTGCCTTGTAGAAAACGGAGTGAATGGCTTTGTGGTAAATCCTTTGGCTGAAGAGGAGTATATTGATCGAATGAAAGCATTATTTGCTGGAGAAACTCCTCTGAGGTGTCCACTTTATGTCAGGCCAAGCAGGTTGGCGGTGAGTTTCTCTGAGCGGATGGAAAAACTGACTCAGACCTTGAATTCTATGATTCAATCCTGATGTTGAGGCCTTTTCTGACTGCGTGTTCTGCGCTCGGATAATCTTATTGTGATAAGCAGGAAGATGATGCCGGACAAGAATACAGTGGTCAGTTGAATATTGGCATCGGCCCCGGTCGCGTATGAAACAAACCAGAGGGCTAATACCATTGCGTTCAGGCAAATCTCTGTTATCGTAGTCTGTATGTGTGATAACCCTGAGTTAAGAAGGTAATGGTGGAGGTGTATCCGGTCAGCGTGGAATGGAGATGTTCCGTGAGCTATTCGTGTAATCATAACTCTGAGGGTGTCAAATACAGGCACACTCAAAGTGGCGAGACAGAAAGAGGCCAGACTGAATCGGCTCGGATCCGTGATGAATCCATAATATTCCAATCCTCGTCCTTTCAAAATATCCAATACAATGGCTGATATCGCGATTCCAATCATCAAGGCACCGCCATCCCCAATGAACATTTTTTTCTCCTTTCCAAAGACGTTGAAAAAAAAGAAAGGAACCAATGCTCCTGCACAAATGGTGGCCAAAGCGCAGTAGGTGTATTCGTGAGCGAGAAACAGGAAAATGGCAAATACTCCGAAAATGAAGATACTCATACCGGAGCTCAGTCCGTCAACTCCGTCAATCAGATTGATGGCGTTGATTATTCCGACCATCCCTATCACACTTACGACAATTGCCCATACAAGAGGAAGTCTGTCTATGCCGAACAGACCATTTGCCGTCATCATTACATTATGAGTTCCATATATTACGAGGATGCATACGACTATCTCTACAATGAATTTCTGCCTGGCACTGATGTCAAGGATATCGTCGATTGTGCCCAGATAGAGCATAATCATCATTGCGCAGACCGAGGAGAATAAATTGACATCTCCGAAATTGGTCTTGAAAATACTCAGGGATACCACAATGCTGAAGAATACAGCAATCCCTCCAATTACCGGGACGGGCTGCTTCTGCAGTTTCCGCGCATTTGGGTTGTCCATCAGGCCCTTAAGTTTTGCGATTCTGAGAATGGACGGAAATATAATGAAGCTCATCAGAATCGAAATGGCGAAAAGAATTGCCATTAGAAATATAGGCCTGTCAATGTGGAACATTATTTTCCCTCCTTATCGTCTTCTTCTTTCCGATATCGGAACAGGACAAATACCATACCTGCGCAGATGCCGAAAAAGCCAAATGAAACTGCTGTTTTCTTTCTTGAATTTGCGGATTTGAGAGGAACGGAAGGTGGTATCAATTCTGCGAAAACCGGGGTCTCCTGCTGTACCTTGGCTTTTGCCAGCTGCAATTGCTGAGCATTGGAGTTGTAGAGCTGATATTTCAATTCCGCCTCATCTTTCAATCGTTCGCTTTCGATCATACTGCTGCGAAGGGATACTCCCTGATGCGAATCAGAGTAGTTGGAATAGGCCTGAAGAGCTTGATAATAGTCTGACTGAGACTCCTCGTAGAGGGTCTCGTAATAAGCACAGTCTTTTTTTGCCTTTTCTGTGCGGTAATTGGTGACGTATTCTTCCAGCTTTTCGTTTATCGCTTTTGCTACCGTCGCGCAGACAACAGCATCCTGCATTGTAACGCTGATGTCCATACACATTGTCTTTTTGTCAACGGAAGCGTTGATCTGCTGCCCCAGCATTCTTATCACTCTTCCTTGTTCCTTGGTGAAATGGAATGGGTCGACCTTTGTGCCATCGCTTTGAGGTATCTCCTCTTTGGAAACGTGGCCCTGCTTGATCAAGAGATAATCGTACAGAGAAGAGGTGACTGAATCGTCCTTTTCGGAATAAGTCACCTGGACGTCAAACAATTCCGCCAGAAATGCCGGGGAATCAAGGATGTCGGGATAAACCATAGGGTAAACAGCGTCGGTGGTCCCCAGCATTGTTGAAGACAGACCGACCAGAGATGCGAGTGAGGACATTCTGCTGGTGGCTGTGGATGACAGCTCCGGGGCGAGCTTGGTCGATACGACGTATTTGCGTGGAGAGCATATCGCAAACACACAGCCTAGAATGAAGGCTCCGACACCCCACAAGAATATGGCTTTCCAATGTCTGAACAGTATCCTATAGTACTTGCCTATATCAATGATCCGGAGGTCAGGGATGAGGCTGTCATCTTCGACGGCGTTCGTCTTGTTTTGATTCTCCATACTTATTTTTTCAAAAGGTTGGAAATGGTTGCAATCATTGTTGTCAGAGATGCGGCTGTGGTACCGATGCCGAGCCATTCTCCGACAGTCATCTTATGTCGTTCGGCGCGTGCAGGAACGACGATATCGCATCCGGGCTCGACCTTAGCATTCATACCCCTGCTCATCTTTCCGTTCATATATGCGACATACACTTTGGATTTTCTCGCATCGTTGTTGAATCCTCCCGCCTGCGAGATGTAGAAGGAAATCGGCTTGCCGGGGATGTAATTGACGGCATTGGGGCTGAATACTTCTCCCTGTATTCTCACTGTATTGGTCTCTGCGGGGACTACAAGCTCATCTCCGCTTGCGAGCACGAGGTCGTATTCGCTGCCCGGGAAGGCAATGGCTTTATCCAGGTTGATACCGACGTTGAAGGTCTCCTCCATAGCCATTTGATTGATATTGAGACTGTCAGCTTCTGTTTCCGCTGTCTTCATAAGATTCTTTCTGGCTTCCATCTCAGCATTGGTAAATTTTCTCTTGAGTATGGCACCTTTGACGTATGCGTTGGGGGTGTTCCCTCCGGCGCGTTTAAAGAGGCTGGAAAGTCTTTCATTGTTGGAAATCAAAGTGTATTCTCCGGGGAAAGTCACTTCGCCCGAAACCAGCACTTGCTTCTGCGCCACGTAGGTGGGGCTCTTTCTGACTGAAACTATATCAAAGGGCTTGAGAGTAAAGTCAGGACTTCCTTCCAACAAAAGGCCCTCGTGAATGGTGAAGGAGAATACCTCTGCGAGGGTCTCACTCGCTTCCGTACTGTTGGAAACATCAATCCTCCTGGATACGTCAACGCGAGCGGTGGACGCTCCGTTGTCCAATCCACCTGCGAGCATTATCAAATCTTCGACACTCATCCCCTCGGCAAATTCGTATTCTCCGGGGTTGATGACGTATCCCGTGATGGTGAGATCGCCCTTGGGCTCCATCTCATTGACGTTTCCGACCATAATCAGATCGTTTTTCCTCAATATGATATCGTCGGCCTTGCCGCTCATAATCGCGCCGATGGCAACGGATTTGAGTTCCATCGATCTGTCGGGCTTCTCTCTTAGAATCTGGGCCCTTGAGAGGAAAGAGTCATCAAGAAGGCCGCCGGCGTGTTCAACCAGCTGGCGAAGCGTGGCGATTTCTCCGCCCAGAGCATATACGCCCGGCCTGAGGACGGATCCCTGGATTTCTGCCTTATTGTCAAACAGATCTTCCTGCTGATTGGTCAGAGCCTCAACTTTATCTCCATCCTGCATCCCGAATGACGCAAAATCGGTGCTTGCAATTGTGAAGACCTTTCCTCCGATGCCATTCCTTCTTTGGATAGTAAGCTCTGATGGATTAGCGTCGAAAGCAAAGCCTCCGGCATATTCAATGACCTTTCCGACGCTCTCTCCGGGTACGGATTCGTAATACATCGGCCTTTTGACACCTCCGGTCACTTCGACAAGGGCGGCATAAGGCGGTACTATGATGGCGTCATTGTCTTTTAGGGAGATATTGCCCTCGTTGGATCCG
>DCIC01000114.1 GCA_002315825.1 Bacteroidales bacterium UBA1736
GATGTCAAACATTCTACCGAACTATTCTTCTATAAGAAAGGTGTACAACACGCTCTATACCCACAATTGAGATTGGAATACAGATTCTGAAATGAAACTCCACCTACTATTTTCAAGCATAGCCTTACTTTGTGTCAACTGCCTCTGCGCAACAGCGTCAGACAAGGGGAAGTGTTGCTTTACGGGTGGCCTCGACTGGGGGTATTCACTCACATCCAATGTATATAGACATCACAATTTTGATTCTCCTCTCGGTGGTAGGGTGGACATCAAAGACAGTCACCTCAATCCTGACTCCAACGGGTATCTGAGCGCCAACGCCGGAGTCAAGTTCCTTGACAAATACTCATTTGTATTGAATGGGGGGTACTATGGGCTTCAATCAGACCGCAGGGTAATGGTTGCATCAGCCAAGGCTCTTTTCTACTTCAAGGGATATCAATACGATTCAGCCTTGATGTTTTTGGAAGCGGGAAGAGGTTTCAGCTCTTGTATGCCCGGCAAAGGCATATTTGTGGGGCGCCTCGGCGGTGGATATCAGATAGAGCTCAGCACTTGGATGAGACTGCAGCTGACTGCATCACTGCAGTTTACCTCCGACCATCCCGCCAGTTTTTACGACGGAGTGTCAAAAACGACAATCGCTCCTCCCGAGCTCAGAAGAAGCGATTGCTACTATGCGGCTGTCAATATCGGTATTGGACTCAATTTCTAGAACAGCGCATCAACTTGTTTGATTATCTCCTCTGAAGGAAGGTCTGGGCTGAGAACCAGATCAGGCTCCTTGACAAAATACCCTCTGCTCTGAGCCGCGAGGCTTCCGCCTCCTGTCACATTGATCATAATCACATCTTCTTTGCCAACCAAACCCTGCTCCACCGCCTGCATTAGGCTGCAAACAGCTGTTGCAGCTGCAGGGAAGATATCATAACCTTCCAGATTCCTGAATTGGAGCATACACTTCACGATGTCATCATTGCTGCACTTGAAAAAATCTCCTCCGGTATCCATCAATGCATCATAAAGGCCTCCTGCAAGACTGTATGGAGGTTTTCTGTTTGAAAGCACCTTGGCAAGGATAACTTCCGCGTCACGTCGAGACTGCTCAGGAGTGTAGTCAACAAGCGCTCTGGACTGAGCCTTCCAAGAATCATACATAAGTGTGAAGGGGCTGTTCTGCGAAACGAAGATTTTCATCTTATTCTTTCCGAAACGTCCGTCAGCTATGAGCCTGAGGTTGTTCTCCCAGGCAGCTATGGCGCCTGTACCCGAACCGACGGCTTGGAAATACGCGTCAGGAATACGCCCAATGGTCTCAACTGCACTGAGCACCGTTGTGCCCATTCCGTCGCGCCTTGCAACGTTCTTTGCACCTCCTTCCGCAAAATACTTGGAATCCTGACATATCTTGTCCCCAAGTGCAATTGCATCAAAATAATCGGATCCGGCAGGGGAGGCTATCATTTTGACACAGGACTTGAGTTTCTTACGGAACCACAGGTCTCTGAAGTTGTCAGCAGGAACACAGATTACTATCGGTATGTCATTGTCCGAGCAGACCTGTGCAAAAGCTCTGGCGGTGTTGCCGGCGGACTGGACAACGAGTGTCTGCTTGTTCTTCTCCGGAAGACGTGCGCAAACGGAAAAAGCCTCCGTCTCTTTGAAGGAGCAGGTGCGCATATTGGCTCCAATCTTGGGATTGTAACCGGAGAATGTGATGTACAGATTATCAAGGCCAAGTTTCTTTCCAAGACCTTTGCTGTGATAGGTCACAGGAGCACTGGAATTTTTCAGAATTCTCTTGACAGGAAGCCAGTTGGCATACCTGAAAAGCCCATCGTTCTCTCCACATGGCTTGAACTGCTTGTCGGCATACACTGCCCTGACCAGAGATGGAGTGGGGGACTCCGGATCTGCCAGGGTCCATCCGCTATCACTGAGGGTATGACCGTCAGCGACGTTCATCAATTGATACTTTGTGGGTGAAAATCTCATTGTTATCTGTAATTAAGTATGTTAGATAGATAGTATCAGCAAGATCATATAAGCAATTTCGAAGGCAAGGAAAATAGCCGCGTCCAATCTGTCGAGTTCATTTTTCTTGCCGGTGTAGCAGGCAGTGAATAATAGGATGCCGCTGATGAGCAATGCACCAAGATCGACAATATTCATAGAAGCGAAGCTCAAAGGCATCACAATGGAGGATGCACCTATGATAAGCAGAATATTGAAAACATTGGACCCCAGAATGTTTCCGAGGGCAAGCTGCTGCTTATGTTTAAATGCCGCCACCACACAAGTCGCCAGTTCTGGCATCGATGTCCCACCTGCCAGTATGGTGATTGCAATGAACTTGTCCGAAACCCCCAACGCCTTAGCTACATTTACGGCGGAATCAACAAACAATCTACCTCCGAAAATCAGTCCACAAAGGCCCGCAAGTACAAATGCCAAAGCTGCAAACAGCTTCAATTGCTTTTCTTCAACCTCTTCATTTTCATCTACTTTATCAGTCTTAAAACAGACGATCATATAAACGATGAATAATAATAGGAATATCACACCTTCTATCCTTGTAATCTCTTTTCCCGTCAATCCGAACGCCACGAACAGAACAGTAACGAAGATAACTATCGGGATGTCGCGTTTCTTATTGGACGATGTGATGGCAAGAGGGGAGAGAAGAGCCGTGACTCCTAGTATCAAGAGGGTATTGAAAATATTGGATCCGATGACATTGCCTATTGAAATATCTGCAAGCCCCTTGAATGCTCCGGTAAGACTCACAACAAGCTCCGGACAAGATGTACCGAATCCCACGATAGTGAGTCCAATGACAAATTCGCTGATGCCTACTTTACGTGCAATTGCAGAAGCTCCATCCACAAGCCAGTCAGCACCGAACACGACCAGGGCGAGTCCCACGAGCAAAAGTAATACCTGAAGTGCCATATATTTATTTATTGAGTATCAATTGACAAACGTTTTCAACATGTTGGGTATGAGGAAACATATCCACAGGCTGGACACAAGTTACTTTGTACTTTTGAGACAATATTGCTATGTC
>DCIC01000034.1:0-6626 GCA_002315825.1 Bacteroidales bacterium UBA1736
TGGGGAGGTAGTTCTTTATAATTCACAACCAATAGTGGTCAAACCATTTAAAACCTGCTTGGGAAGAAGTGGAGCAATAACAGTATAAGGTATTATGGCAGACACAAAAGCATTAGTTATATTAGGAAACGGCTTTGATGTTGCGTGGGGGATTCCAACCCGCTATCTCCAGTTTTATGCGCATAGTTCGGAACTAAAAAAATATGCTGCTGAAGGAAACCAGTTATGTAAGCATATTCTCGACAACAAACAAGGTGAATTATGGAGCGACCTTGAAGAAGGGCTGTATGAATATTCCCGAGCGATTACCGATAAATATGGCGAGAATAACGTTGAACAAGCAAGCTGGTAACAGTTAGTTTATAATCTGAATTCTTTTTATCTCATTAAGAGTGCGACATTCAATGCCGCACTCTTTTTTTTGACAAATCAAGATGCGCCTTGAGTCGTTAGATTCGGACACAGAAAAATTGGACTACTTGCCGGTTTCATGCTGCAAGTAGTCCAATTTTTTGTGCGTTTTGCCGTTTTTTGCGACTACTTGCTGGCCTAGAGCAGCAAGTAGTCAAGTTTTTTTGCAGCACACCCCCTCATAACGAGAGCCGCCCAACGGACGGCCCTCGACTGGATGGAGAGAAGTTGGCACTTACTTCCTGAAGTAAGGCTTCACGTGGATCCGTCCGCCTTTGGTCACCTTCCAGTGACCTCGCACACGAACCGGCTTCCACTGCGTCTCAATGCTGATCTGCAAAGAGAGACGATTGAACTGTAATTTGACTTTCATTTTGGTGAATACATTAAGTCTGAGTGGTTGGAATTCCAGGCTCCTTTGAAGAGTTAGCACATCCAGTTAAAAAGCAAAGGACGCCCATTCATCACTGAATAAACGTCCTTATTTTTTGAAAGTCACCTTGCAGCGGGAGAATTCCCGTGGCTTTCTGTATTCACCATCGGCAAATCTCTACATAAATTTTGAAACTTGCAACCCTCTACCTAGAAAAACCGCAAATCTCAAGAAAATATTCACGAATAGTGAAATACAACGTGCTCCGCGCCCCTGCGGGCCGCCGAGGATGTGTTTTTTATAACAAATGTTATTATTTCGTGACAACGAATTGAAATATTACCTAACTTAGCCAACATCAAAGCATTACGTCATTCTATTGACGCGAGAATTGAAAGCAATAACACAATAATTAATAACCACATTATGCATTACAAAGTAGAACAGGACGCCTCAGTATATTCCGCCCCTGAGGCGACCTTGACTGAGATCAGCCCTATAGTACCTCTATCCCAGAGTGGATTCACGGTAGGAGATCTGACAGATGAAAACGGAGAGTGGGACCAAGTAAACAGCAGCTTATGAAAAAGAGTTTATATCTCATTGCATTAGGAGCTGCACTGTTCTGCTCCTGCGATAAGGAGGTCAATCCTGAACCTCAGACAAAGAAAACCGTCATTACTGTCGGCATAGCAGGCACCAAGACAACCATTGGCGACGCCGTTGAAGGCTCACGACCAATCTACTGGGCAAATGGCGATCAGCTTGCTGCAAACGGGACAAGTTCATCTGCTCTTGAGAACATCGATGAGCAATCACAAACTGCAACATTCGAATTCGACGGAGAAGTATCCACCCCAGCCAAGATCCTCTATCCGGCTTCGGCCTACAAGGACGAGAAAACTATTACTCTTCCCGCATACCAACCATCTGTTGGCGTGCTTCCAATGTATGCTTATGCCGAGAGCCTCTCAAGTGTTGAGATGAACCCTCTCACTGCAATGCTGAAACTTTCCCTCAAGAAAGACGCGACCTCAACAGACGAATGCTTGATCAGAAAGATTGTCCTCAGTTCAACCGCCCAGGCCCTGAGCGGAGACTTCACCATCAACTACGAAACCGGTGCACTCAGTGCTGTCGGAGATGCTGGAGATTGTAAACTGACGGCGAATCTGAATCGTTCGTTAAGCACTGATGCTATTGATATAGTCCTACCTATCCCTGCTGGAGAATATACTCTCCGAGTAGAGGTCATCGATGAACTTGCACGTTCTATGGTGAGGACTGTCACAAAGACTTTTACCGCTGGCAATTTCGTAAATATGCCAGTACTTACATTCACTCCAAATAGTTCTGCAGCATCTGATATAACAATCTCATCAGCAGATGATTGGAATGCATTTGCAACACAAGCAAACAATAACATCTCAGCTTATTCAAATAGTATTATCAACATTGATGCTGACCTAGACTTTACAGGAAAGGATATAGTCACTCTGGGAGATTATAATGACGATGTGTATTTCGCTGGTACAATTCTCGGCAACGGACATTCAGTGAAAAACCTCATATCCAGCAAGGAAATGATCGGGGCTGTGGCATCAAACGGACATATCGAAGGCATCACATTTGATTCTAGCTGCTCGTATACAGTTGCATTCGAGGCTGGGACACAGAAACATTTTGGTCCACTTACAGAATACGTCAAGGGTACCGTAAAGGATTGCCATAATAAAGCAAACATTTCCCTTGCTGCAATTGAGGACGTTACTCCAAGCACCCTAATCTTTGTAGGTGGCCTTGTAGGACGTATCCGTGAAGGAGAAGTCATTGATTGTACAAACAGCGGCAACATTACTTTCCAGCAGTCTTACACATCCACAAAATCAGCTTATGCAGGTGGCATTTGCGGATACCTCTCTAATGCAGAGGGTACGATTATGAATTGTACGAACAACGGACAACTTACAACATCGGCCTATGCTACAGCAGTCTATATGGGAGGCATTGTAGGCTATACTTCTGGTTCCGTTGATGGTTGTACAAATAATGGAAAGTTGTCATCGTCCCTTACCCGACCAAGCGGAGACGCTTGCAAGAGCATCTACTTTGCAGGAATTGCCAGCTACTGCGCTGACGGAAGCAAAATCAAGAATTGCTCAAACGCAGAAAATGGAAGCATTGAATTTGCAACAAGTGTAAAACTTCTGTTTGCTGGAGGAATTTGCGGCATTGTATCGGGCACTATGGCCGAGTTCACCAATAATACCAACGCTGCAGCCATCACATCCACCGCCGGAGCCCGCCAATGCTTCTTCGGAGGACTCATCGGACTCATTGGCGAGAATTCTGAGAATACATTCACCCTTGAAGGCAGTCCTTGCTCCGGTGCAATATCCATTTCCGGGTACGAAAGTAGTGAAACTGCGGCATATTATTCTGCTGGTGGTCTCATCGCTGAAACAAGAAGTCCACTAACTCTGCAGGTTGAAGAGGGCAAGACTTGCAACGTCGCAGCGAATATTACATTTGCCGTTGAAGCCAAGAGCCTCGCAAAACTCAACCTCGGAGGCCTTGTAGGTGACGCAGGACATTATGGAAATTCCACCATAGAAACGGCTAAATTCACCGCCAAAGGCATTACTGCCTCCGGCTATGTCAAGGTGAATGGTGGTAGTAGTATTTCCTTCAATCCATTATATGCAGCAGTCGGTGGTATTATCGGAAGTGCAGTAGGAGGAGCAGACATTCAGAACTGCAATAATTCCGCGCAGGTAAATTTTGCAACAGCTGCTACAGCTAAAGCAAATGCAAAATATGGAATGATCGGAGGTATTGCTGGTAATATTGAAGGAACCGGTTCCGTTATCGCAAATTGCCAGAACTCCGGCAAAGTGTATAGTTACCATTACAATAATAACACTTGGACCAGTTTCAATGGAAACTCCACAGGTGGCATCCTGGGAGCATTTGGTCATAAGAATGAAAATACGGCAACTATCAGCATCACTAACTGTACAAGCACCTCAGCGGTGTACGCATACCGCGGAATTGGAGGCGGCATAGCGGGATTCGTCGACCACGCAACTATCAGCGGATGCTCTTTCACCGGAACTATTGAAAGAGGAGCTCCGGCCGGAGGCATTGCTGCTGTAGCAACAAACAGTGAGGTCAATTCTTGCACAGTCAAATCCAGCAAAATTGCGACAAATGGTGCTGGCTCATGCACTGGTCACGCTGGAGGTATAATCGGTGAAGCTCAGACCTGTACAATTGATGGCAGCAAAGCACACGCTACGATAACGATGGCCAACACAGTTGGCACCGCCGGAGGCATAATCGGTGCACCTAATGCTTCCTGCACAATTGGAGCTAACTCCGCTTGCAGCATTGGTGGCAACGTCAATGGAACAGCCGTCTCCGAAAGCAACTGCCTCGCCCTCGCCGTCGGAAACAATAATATGACTCCGACTAACGTCACATACTGGGACGGGAATTAACATCCCTTGAAGTTTTTTTGGACTACTTGCCGGTTTCGTGCTGCAAGTAGTCCAATTTTTTGTGCGTTTTGCCGTTTTTTTGCGACTACTTGCCGGCCGAGAGCAGCAAGTAGTCAAGTATTTTGATGGAGAGATATGAAAAGGACGTCTATTCATCGCTGAATAAACGTCCTTAATTTATGAAAGTCACCTTGCATTGAGGGAACCCTCGTGGCTTTCGCTTTATCTATGTGCAAATCTCCACATAAATTCTGAAACTTGCAACCCTCTTTTCTATGAAAGTAGCCAATCTCAAAAATAACAATGCAGATTTACACGAAAAGTGAAATCAGGCACGTAGATTATAAGGTCAAAACACTTCCTTCACGTTTTCTATTACCCCTTCGTCCTCATCTGTCGTCTCGCCGTCGATCCAGTTGATGCCGGAATCGGTCACCAGGACAGCTCTGGTCCGCACAATCTCCTCGTTCGGAACGAAGTCTGAATCCCACGTGTGCTTGTCACCATTAGTGATGAGATTCACCGTTTCGAGTTTCTCCACGATGTAGTCGCCAGGGAACATGTCGGTGAGGTGGTAGCAGGCGAACACCCTGACATTCTCAAGTGTTCCACCGCTATTGTTGGTGATGCTGATGCGGTTCTTTTTCTTGCCGAAAACCCGGAACTTCGGATTGACCTTGATGTCCACACCCGACAAGTCCCCGAATGCGCTTCCGCAGCTCTCCCTGAGGTTTTTTTCGCAGAATTCCATATCCGAGAGCAAGTAGTCCTGCACGACCTGGTTGCCTCTGCGGAAGAAGTGCATATAGACCTCCTCAGCCGCCTTATCAAGCCTGCCTGCACTCTGATATGCGAGGGCTTTCTGGAAGTTGGGGCTGAAATAGCCGTAACCTTCCAGGGTGGACTTGTACATCATCTGGAAGTAGAGTCCCTCACCGGTACGGATGAAATAAGGCCTGTTGATGTAGGCGTCGAGCATATCCTTGAGGGACTCCGCCTGGCGCGGGTATTCGATGGCGGCGTGATCGAAATATGAGAAGGCTCCGTCCCCGTCGCCCTTTGCATTGGCAAGCATACCTTTCAGCACATAGGCCGGGGCAGTTTTGCCGGGATAGAGGGCGATGTAATTATCCAGAATCTGCTCTGCTTCCACCTGCGAGCCAGTGTTATTCCCGTATCCCTGGATAAGGGACAGGGCTTTGATCAGCAGCGCGTCCCTGTCTTCCGGGTAGTCCTCGAGAATCTTGCAAGCCCCGTTGTAGCTTTCAATGTTCCGTCCTGCATAAAGGTCCAGGTAAGCCTGGTCCTTGCGGCTGCAGAGTCTTTCCCATTCTTCTTTGTATTTGAGGGTGACGGGCCAATATTTCTGAATCGCAACGGTATAGTCGTCTATGGTTTCCTGGAGCTCCACGGCTTGCTTTTTCTTCAGGTCGCGGGCCTTCGAATAACTGTCAAAAACATTGCTCAGGGTGTGTCCGACGCCAATTGCGGTAATTGGAACCGAAGTAAGGATCCCACAGGCAACCGCGTCGCTTTCCATATCCTCTACCGCTCCGGCGGCTGATTGCTGAAGCATCCAGAGGCCATCCATCTCCTCATTGTCCCTGCTGAGCACGTACATTTTCTGAAGTACGGGCATGATTTCCTTCTGCGCTTCAATCACATCCAAAGCCACCATCTCATAATCCTGGCGAGCCATGCAGTCGAGGTATTCTTTGAAATCAGCGGCCTTCTGTCGACCCAGTTCCAGTCCCTTGATGATTCTCATTGTGGCGTCCAAGCCATACACGCCGTCGCCACCAGCTTTCACCTCAGCTTCCGTGAGTTGCTCATATACCGGAATGAAGTCTTCGATAGGGACGTATTCTTCATCTACCGCATCTTTCTTGCCGGTCGTATTCTTTACAATTATTAGAATAGTTGCAACTGCCGCCGTTATTGCTAGAATTGCCACGAGGGCCACTTTCCCCTTTTTCATATGTTATAGTCGTTGTATGTATTGCAAATATGCAAAAATATCATCACAACTTGACTTGCAAACGCCCGCAATTATTTGTAACTTGCGGAAAATTAAACCCTTAATATCTATGAAACAGGAAACAATTCAGATGTTCTTGATGAAGAACGGAAAATGCTTTGACACCTACCAGACAATAGAGATCCAGAAGCGACTCGAAGAAATTGACGACTCAAAGGCTGGCGTTATTCTCGGCACAAGCTACCAGGACCCAACCCTGATGATCCTCATAGCATTCATTCTCGGCATTGAACGCTTCTTCCTTGACGATATCGGATTGGGCATCCTCAAAATCGTCACCTGCAACGGCTGTGGCATCTGGTGG
>DCIC01000034.1:6656-10972 GCA_002315825.1 Bacteroidales bacterium UBA1736
CATCTGGTGGGTGGTGCGCAACATTCTCGGAGTGTAAATGCAGAGCGCGGGACGTCTTTTCGGCCCCATTCGCGGCGGTTGCCAACTTCGTTTGTGGCACCTAACTGACTGACTCACAACAACTTGCTTGAACTCGTTTCCGCAATTTCGCGGAATCGACATCCGGTAAAGTGCTGGTAGCCAACTACTTAGCCGCCACAAAAGTTGGCCTCGGACGCGGCAAAAATCAGCCTCGGACGCGGCAAAATTTGCTTCGGATGCCACAAATATTGCTATATTTACCGAAAACACATAATGACGGACAAAATGAAAAAATCTTGTGTATGTGCTGCGATTGCAGCTGTTCTCCTTCCTCTTCTTTCCTGCGAGAGGGTAAGCAAGCCGGAGCAGAAGCCTGCGGATATGGAACTTGTGGACCTCGGTCTTTCAGTCCTGTGGGGTTCTATGGATCTTGGGGCAAAGTTTGTCGGAGACAGGGGAGATTATTTCCAGTGGGGTGACACTCAGCCGGCGGAAGATTGTACCTGGGAGACATATAAGTGGGGAGAATCGCATGCGATCCTGCACAAATACAATTCTTCAATGTCTCTGGGAACCGTTGACAACAATCTCATCCTCGATCTTGAGGATGATGCTGCCAGTGTCATACTTGGCGGAAACTGGAGAATGCCTACAGCAAAGGAATGCCAGGAACTTAAGAATGAATGCCGGTGGGAGTATTGTAGTGTCACGGGTGCCGACGGGGATGCGTATAGCGGCTTCAAGGTCTGGGGAACCAAGGAAGGCTACACAGAGAATTGGATATTCATTCCGATGAGTGGATGGAAAGACGGAGAGAAGCTTTACGAAGTTTCTAATTTAGGTGGATTCTGGAGTTCTACTGTCCGCTACAATGAAACAGGTGATTACGAAGCCAAGACTCTGGCTTGCGATAATGGCGGTGTCAACGTTAGGGTGGGCTTTTTTGCCCGTTCTTATGGCTTTCCTATCCGTCCTGTCTGCCCAAAGGAAGTTCCATTTGGGAACGGCTCTGCTTTTACTGTCAGTGCTGGTGCAGACGGAATAGAGGGTACTGATGATGACACAAGGGTGGAGTTTTCTCCGGGAAATCTCTATTATGACAACATATTGGGGATATGGCAGTTCTACAGACCACAACACCGTCTGAACAGCATCGTAACGGTAGAAGTCAGCACTACCTGGAAAGTAACTAATAGTGATGCCGAGATTGACCTATTCAACTGGAGCTATTCTGACTTGAACTCGAACAATGCCACTACGAGAGAATCCACTCGCAAGTTCTATGACTGGGGCAATTACGTAGGACTTGGTAAAGGATGGCGTACGCTCTCAATTGAGGAATGGGAATACCTGCTCAAAGGTCGCAACATCAGTCAGAAATATGCGGAATGTACCGTTGACGGCGTGTGGGGAATCCTCATATTCCCTGACGGCTTTGCCTGGCCTTCAACAGAAGGAACACCGGTTGAAAATGCAACGTCTGTCTCCTCTGTCGAGTTTACAATCCTCGAGGCTGCAGGGGTCGTATTTCTGCCAGGGTGCGGATATAGAAACGGAAACTACGGCGACAAAGCGTGCAAGGAGGCTCTCTACCAAAGCTCTACGCCAAATGAGAACAGCGACAGCCATGCTTATCATGTCTTATTCACCAAGGGAGGCAGTCTCAGCCTGGGCGCACTTCCAAAATCATATGCCATCTCAGTGCGCCTTGTCAGGGACATATAGTGCGCCCAAGGCGGGGGTGATTGGTCTCGCCCACGGCGGTAGTCAGCTTCGCCCGCGGCGGTCCGGGGTGAAAAATACGCCTTTTTACACCCGCTTTCGAGGCGACCAAAAATCGGGGTGAAAATCGCATTGATTTTCACCCCGATTGGCGTTTGTAGGCGGAACTAATTGGCCCAGACGCGGCGTACGCTATAGTTTTTCGACCTCCTCCGCCGTCAGTCCGGTCACCTGCGCGATCATCTCGGCAGACATCCCATTTGCCTTGAGGTTCCTGGCAATTTGAAGGACTGCGATGCGGCCCTGCTCAAGGCCTTGCTTGAGCCCTTTCTCCAGACCCTCAGCAACAGCTTCTTCCTTGATGATCTCTATGTCAGTCTGTGTAATCATATCCTTGTCGTATTTCATCCGTTCTTCCTTGGAGAATCCTGCCGTTGTCGAGGCGTTGAAGAACGACCTGAAGTCGTCGCCGTCGCTGAATTCCGCCGGAACCTCCTTGAAGAACACCGATTCTTTCAGCAAAAATAACCATTTTTCCACATCGTCAAGCAATTCCCCGCGTTTTTAGATGATTCGTTCGTGGCACCTAACTAACTGACTCACAACAACTTGCTTGAACTCGTTTCCGCAATTTCGCGGAATCGACATCCGGTAAAGCGCTGGTAGCCAACTACTTAGCCGCCACAAAAGTTAGCCTCGCCCGCGACAAAATCAGCCTCGCCCGCGGCGGTTGCGAAACTTATTCAACAAAATGAGTAAAATTACTCACGAATATTTGTTATTATTGTAAGACTTTTGCACCTAGAACAAACCAACAAAACAGATGAAAACAATTATCCCTTCATTTATCGCTCTTGCCCTGGCAATGACTGTATCCCTCACATCCTGTGAAAAGACTCCAACTCCGGACCCGACTCCAGAACCTGATCCTGTCTCCTATTCACTCATATTTGCCGATGCTTCGGTTCGTCCGACGTGGAAGGCAGGCGACAAGATCAACATCTGGGCTGACAGCAACACGGGGGAAACGCCGGATGCAGTTGTCGTCTACAATGGCTCAGCCTGGAAGTTAAGCGAAAATGCGGCCTTCAACGGCTCAACATTCAAAGAGAACGGGACCGTCAAGGCCTTGTACGAGGGCGGTAATAATCTCAAACAGTGGTATTACTATGATGCAGGATTCAGTAGTACTCTTAATATGGAAGGTGGTATTGCATACTATTCCCCTCTTCTCATAAGCGCAACAGGTAATTATTCAGCAACTGAAGGCAATATCTTCATTAATGTGAAGGAATGGATCTACCTTAATGACTACAAAGTTATCATTACGGGTCTCCAGCCCTTAAAAATTTATCAAATGGCTGTTTCCACCGACAGTCAGAATTACCTCCGAACAGTATTGGGATTTTACCTTGAAAAAGATGCCATCGATTTTAATGGTGCCAACCCAAGTGCCTTCGTCTATTCCACCTCGGACGATGCGGGCAATGCAACTTTTTGTTACCAGAAATCATATAAAGCTGAATACAAAGATATATATAGAATGTTTACCCTTTACAAGGACAGCACGAAATACGTCTTCGGCTCAACTACCAACCTCACGCCTCAAGGATCTTATCAGGAGGCAAAGTTCTCCTTCAGCTCGTTTAAATAGGCGAACTGCTCGTGGCGCGCCTCTCCGGGGTGAAAAAAAGCCATTTCTGCACCCGCTTTTGCGCGAGTGAAAAATCGGGGTGAAAATCGCATTGATTTTCACCCCGATTGGCGTTTACAGGCGGAACTAATCGGCCCGGACGTGGCGGTTGCTATAGTTTTTCGACCTCCGCAGCAAGCAATCCGGTCACCTGCGCGATCTTCTCTGCTGGCATACCATCGGCCTTGAGATTCTTAGCCACCAATAGAATGCCTTTCTCGAAACCCTTTTCAAGGCCTTCTGCAAGGCTCTCCTCCTTGATGATCTCTATGTCAGTCTGTGTAATCATATCTTTGTCGTATTTCATCCGCTCTTCCTTGGAGAATCCTGCCGTTGTCGAGGCGCTGAAGAACGACCTGAAGTCGTCGCCGTCGCTGAATTCCGCCGGTACTTCCTTGAAGAAAACCGATTCTTTCAGCAAAAATAACCATTTTTCCACATCGTCAAGCAATTCCCCGCGTTTTTTGTCAAAGCGGTCTAACTCAAAGAAATAGTACTGTGGCGAGGATGGCATAAGAATGCCATTGGAGAGGTTGATGGTAGCGTAGTGGGTCTTGTAGCGGGACTCGCTTTTCGGCTCTTTCAAAGCAACCATTGGCGTTTCCGCTTTGAACGGATACGTCAGCCCACGCCTCAAGATCGCGATCACATAGACCGGACTCAGTTTATAGTTCCATCGGGCTGACTTCTCGGCAAGATGAGTGACCAACGAGGAAGCATACACCACCATCCTCTCGCGGAAGAATGAATGTGTGAAGTTCTGCATCTCCACGATGAACGTGCTTCCATCGTCGGCCGTGCAGCTCACGTCCACCACCGCCTTACGGTCGTCCGGGACGAGCCCTGGTAGCTCTACATTGTAAATAGTAATTAGAAACCA
>DCIC01000053.1:0-3490 GCA_002315825.1 Bacteroidales bacterium UBA1736
TTGAGTTTTCTTCCTATGATGCTCATCAGCCAGAGCATCAGCGGGGCAAAGACGACAGTGAATACGGTCATCTGCCAGGAGACAAGAAGCAATGCTGAAAAATAACCGATGATAAGTATGGGGTTCTTTATCATCATATCGAGTGAACTTGTGATGGAAGTCTCGATTTCTGAAACGTCGCCGCTCATCCTGGCTATGATGTCTCCCTTCTTTTCCTGGGAGAAAAATCCCAGCGGGAGCGAAAGGATCTTGTCGTAAATCTGCATCCTCATGTTTTTTACAACACCTGTCCTGATGGGAATCATCACTGCGGCCGAGCCGAAATAGCAGGCGGTCTTGAGTATGGTCATCGCACAGAGGAAGACGCACAGAACCATAAGGGCTGTGGATGCGCCATACGTGCTAGTGTAGATGGAAACATAGTAGTATAAGTTGTTGATTGCGGCCTGAGAGTCATTTACCTCATTCCAGGGAATGAATGTATAGACTGTGTTGTCCAAACCGAACAACATATTCAGGATCGGCATAATCATACTGAATGAGAATATGTTGAAAATTACAGACAACACATTGAGTATGACGGATCCGGCCAGATACTTTTTGTATGGGGCGACATACTGTCGCAACATCTTCCAAAAACCTTTCATCTATATTAACTGTTACAGTGACTGGACCATTTCCTCAATCCAGTGGAAAATGAGGCAGACCCTTTTTTTGAGAACGGGCAGGTCGATGGTCCGGCAAGTGTCGCTGGTGCGATTGGTGTCCATCGAAATTCCTGATGTGAACATTACTGAATAGATCTTGTGGTCCAGAAAAACTTTCTGGTCGCTGACTCTGCGAAGAAACATATCAGTGAAACCTTTGCTTCCGTAATAATCCGTACCCAGGTCCAGATAAATTTTGTATTTGTAGTTGAGAGATGAAAGCAGATCATTGTGCTTCCCTCCCAAGATCAGCAGATAATCGTTCCGGCCCTTGTGGATGGGCGAAGAACTGCCCCCTAAGATGTCCAGATTGACAACCAGAGCGATATCTTTAGGCGAGATTCTTTTACCTGTTACGGGGCTGGTCAGCAGTCCCCAATCCAACTTGTTCCACAATGCCTTGGATCCGGCCATGCTGAATTGCTTGGCATCGAGCCCTGCAAAAATAATGTGGCAGCCGTAATATCTGCCCATCGCTCTGCTTGTAGAAAACATTTTGGCCAGAGCGAGCATTGCGGCCACACCAGAGGCATTGCTGTCTGCTCCGGGGTAGAGCTTGCCGTCGAGACGTCCGAGATTGTCATAATGGGCGCAAACTATGATATATTTGTCACAATAACGCAATTCGTTGTTTTTCAGTACACCTACAACGTTGTGCCCGGTAACACCCTCGGCCGTAAATGACTGGAAATAGTTGTCATTGAAGGGGAGCAGCCCTAGACTGCGGAAGGAGTCCATAATGTGATATGATGCTTCAACCGCACCGATTGTGCCTGTTGCCCGGCCGTGGCATAATGAGTCGGCAAGGAAATTGATATCAGCATACAGGGATGCTTCGCTGACGCTATTCTCTACATTGAGGCTTGTGTAATACCCCTGCTGCCCCCGTGCGGGAGAGACATAGGCAAGCAGACACACTGCCATAAAGAACATTTTTTGCGTTAATTTCACTTCCGGGCTCGTTTTTGATTATATTTGTAAAATCTGTCAAAAATAGCTAATTCGGCTCACTTTTGAAAATTTATGATTAGAAGGTTTTGGGTTTCAGTCATAGTGCTCTGCCTTGTGGCAGTGAATGCCGCGGCGCAGTATGATAAAGATGTGTTCAATTTCCGTGGACGGGCTGCCCTCTCTGAAGGTAAGTTTGCTCAGGCGATTGAGCAGTTCAATATTCTGGCCCGTCTTGATACATCTGATTACTGGACTTTCTTCTTTCGAGGGATTGCAAAATACAATTTGGGAGATTTACGGGGCGCGTGGCAGGATTTCGATCACTCGGTCAGTCTCAACCCTGTCTTTACCGACGGATACCATTACCGCTCTATTGCATATAGCAGAAGCGGCAGATATGAAGAGTCATTGGCGGATCTTCAGAAAGCCATCAGTCTGCGTCCCGGCTTCGTAGGGCTTTATTTCACCCGTGGTGTGACATATTTTCTCGCCCAGCAGTTTGAGAATGCAGTAAAGGATTTCGACAAATATATAAGGAAAGAGGGCAAGGACCCTTCCGCTTATCTCAACCGTGGGGCTTCGTATCTTTATTTGGGTGATACTCTTAAGGCTGTCAATGATTACAACAAAGCAATCAAGCTGGACAGATATGATCCTGAAGGGTATATCCGCAGAGGTCGTCTGTATGCGGACCAGGAAAAGTATGACCTTGCGATTGCCGATATGAATCAGGCAATACAGTTGGACTCCACTAATACATTCGCATACTTCAACAGGGCGATAATGTATTATGGCAACAATGACTATAATGCTGCGATGAAGGATTTGAACAGGGTCCTCAAGGATGAGCCTGGAAATGCTCTCACTCTGTATAACAGGAGTTTGATTTCAGCCCAGGTAGGGGATTTTCCCAGTGCGCTGGATGATATGGACAGGGTGATCAATATCAATCCGAGAAATGTGCTGGCATATTACAACAGAGCCGCCTTCTTCGTGGAAATGTCCCGATGGGAGGATGCTCTGGATGATTACAGCAAGGCGATTGAGCTGTATCCGGATTTCGCCAAGGCCTATCTTAACCGCTCCTACGTGGAGAATATGATGGGGCGTACTGCTGCATCCAAGAGGGATTATGAAACGGCACAGAAAAAGGTGTCAGAGTATCGTCTGAAGAATGAGACTTATGAGGGGTCATTTGCCGATACGACGAAGAAATACAGCTCTCTGCTCGCTCTTGATGCAGATTTTGCAAAGAAGGATTTTGACAATGAGCTTCTCCAGCACAGGGATATAGATATCCGCCTGAGACCTCTTTTCCGTTTCAAGCTTACAAACGAGAGAACGGATGTATCCTATGCGTTGAGCCATAGGTTGGAGCACTCCTTGATTGACAAATTTAAAAGGGAATCTCAGATACCTGTAGTGATAACCAATTCTGATACTCTTTCCGGCAGTATTCCTCTTGCTCTTCTGGAAGTGCAGAAGCCTTTTATCCGAGGACTGTATGATCTCCAGAATCGACAGTACAATTCTGCTCAAGTGTGGTTTGACAAGGCCCTGGAAGCATCTGACAGTGATTTCTACCGTTCGTTCTATTATATGAACAGAGGGGTGCTTCGCTCGGAGATGATTGATTTCATTGCATCGATCCAGTCCAATGTCCAGACTCTGACTATGGATGACAAGGGGTCTATCAGAGCACGTGTAGGAGATGTTGTCAGTCAGACATATGATTATTCGGAGGCGATTGATGATATGACCAAAGCTTCGGAGATTACCCCCGATATCCCGTACATATATTACAATCTCGGAAATCTGTATTGCCTCTCTTC
>DCIC01000053.1:3701-4102 GCA_002315825.1 Bacteroidales bacterium UBA1736
AAATTCAAGAGTATGTCCAGCGGGAGTTGCGGGAATTGTTATTTTCTGGGACTTGAGGAAAATGGAGAATTGACAGCCGCTGTCTTGATTGATGCCGGAGTCAGCCTGAGGCGTTTGAAAAAAGCGCTTGAGGATGACCATCTTTCCACTGATTCGTTTTCTTGCATTCTTGTGACTCACGATCATATGGATCATATCCGTTCTCTGGGGTCGTATTGCAAAAAATTGTTAAAGCCTGTATATGCAACATCCACTCTCTTGGACGCAATGTCAAGGAATACATATACCCTTGACCACATCGGCGGGACAAAAAGAGAACTCTTGGATGATGACTGGACTGAGATAGTGCCCGGAAAGATATTTGCCAGATACTTTATCGTTCCTCACGATGCCACCCAGAC
>DCIC01000053.1:4214-6683 GCA_002315825.1 Bacteroidales bacterium UBA1736
GTCATTGAATCAAATTATGATACTGAGATGCTAATGGGCGGGCCATATACTTATGACTTGAAAATGAGGATATGCTCGGGAAACGGACATTTGAGCAATGACGCCTGTGCCCACGCAATCAAGTCTTTCTATCATCCGGGTCTGAGGCACGTGTTCCTCTGTCATTTAAGCGAGAATAACAACACTCCCGCTCTTGCACTTGAGGCGTCATCAGTTGTTTTTTCGGAATTGGGAATCAGTGAAAGCGTCACTCTGCGTGCCTTGCCGCGAATGACACCTTCACCTTTGTATTCTATATAGATTTATCAGCCGTTATGAGAAAATCATTCTTTCTTTTGCCCCTTTTGTCTGTAGCCGTCATTATTTCCTGCCAGAAGAATGATCCGATTGACATTGGTCAGGGATATATGTCAGAGAGCTTGTCCGCCCCTTGGCACGGGAAGACGGATGAAACCCGCTTTTGCTTCCATTCGACAGCAGAGCGATTGTTCTTCAGTTTTGAGGTGACAGATTCGACGATTTATCTTGTGGACCCTTTTTCCAAAGAAAGGGATGTGGAGCCCGAAGACAGAGTCGAAGTGTTCTTCGCTCCGGACCCCTCTCTAAAGAAGGCATACTATTGTGCTGAGATTGATCCTCAGGGACATATTATGGATTACAAGGCAGAGTACTTCAGGAAATTTGATTTTGAATGGAATTTCAGTACGATGGAGGCGTGTGGCCAGATAACTCCTTGGGGGTATCGTGTAAACGCAAGTGTGTCTCGAGGCGAGTTGGAGAGCCTTGGGATAGATATCGACAAGTCTTTCTGGATTGGAGCTTTCCGTGGTGATGCCTTTGGGAATGGCGAAATAGAGTGGTATTCTCTTGTCGCCCCGGATGTGTCGGCCCCTGATTTTCACGTGCCGGGTGTGCTGTTTGAGTGCAAGGCAACACCTTGTGTTGAAAGGAGGGGCGTGGTCGTGTATCCTGATGATGTGACTTCCCTTGGCGTAGAGACCTGGGGAAAGAGGGTTGATATTTCAGGTATCAATCTGATCGGTCTTCACGCCGCGACTTCAAATGATCCTGTCGATACTCTGGAAAAGTTTGTCAGAAGTGAGTTAGGACAGGATTTCTTGGCGATGTGCAGAGCAAGGGGCGTAGATGTGGAGTATGAATTGCACGCTCTCGAGTATTTGCTGCCGAGGGATTTGTTTGAGTCTCATCCGGAATATTTCCGTATGGATGAGAATGGCAACAGATGTCCTGATTATAATATGTGCTTTTCTTGCGATGAGGCAATTGAGGCTATGAGACCACGATTGGAAAAGCTTCTGGAATGGGTGAAGCCTACTACTCACAGGTATTATTTCTGGACTGATGATAAGCTTGGAGTATTCTGTAATTGTGCGGATTGTGCCTCTCTGAGTCCTTCCGAACAGGCCCTCAAATATGAAAACAGACTTGTAGCTGTGCTTCGGGAATATGACCCTGATGCCACCTTGGCTCACTTGGCTTATCAGCAGACATTGGATGTGCCTGTCGCTGTCCGCGCTGATGACTGCGTTTTCTTGGAATATGCTCCAATCAACAGAAACTATTCCCAGCCTTTGAGTGAGGAACATATCAAAGCTATGGAGAACAATCTTCTGGCGTTCCCGGGGGGTACAGCTCACGTGCTTGAGTATTGGCTGGATGAATCTATGTTTTGTCGTTGGCGGAAAGAGTCTCCCGTTCCAGTTCCGTTTGAGGCAGAGAANNNNGAGAAAGCCGCAGAGGATATTGACCGATACCGAAAGCTTGGTTTTGCGGACTTTACCTGCTTTGCCGCCTGGCTGAACTCAAGGTATGACAGTGTCATTGCTCCGGCGGACTCTCTTTTTGCCGATTACGGAAAGGCGTTTGACCTGTAAAATAACCTGACACTACTTTCCTATACCCAGGATATGGAAAGCCCACCGTTTGCCACTTGCCCGCAGCGTGATAGTTCTGGGATCGCTCTGGCCTGCGTATTGGCTTGTATGTGGCTACGGCGGAGGGGCAGTGTCACGCTATTTCAAGCCCGAACTCCATTGCGAAGATGACAATTTCATCTGTGAAAATGCTTTCTGCGGGGTCAATCGGGGATTCTCCTGTTTTCTCTGAGAACTGTCTGAGAAGTTCCAATCTCTGACGGGATATCAATTCTGCTTTGCTCATATTCCTTATCGTTTTTCAATGATGCAAAGGAACGGCGAATAATTGTCAACTTTTGTCAGTGAAATAAAATAAGCCCCCTGTTTTTATTCGCTTAGATGTTTGTATGTACGGAATAATGTACATATATTTGTAGAAAAATTAGTATTATGACAACAACTACAGCAACAGAGTTTCGTGCAAATATCAAACACTATTTGAACGCCGTGATTAATGATTGTCAGGAGGTGATTATCAGCAGGGGCAAGGATGCTGCTGTGCTCATTTCGTTGGATGAGTATAATGCCATTA
>DCIC01000053.1:6818-7510 GCA_002315825.1 Bacteroidales bacterium UBA1736
CTTCCTCCGACTTGGAATATTGGAAGCTGACAAATCCAAAGACCGTTGAAAAAATAAAAAGGATGCTACTAGAAATGCAAGAGCATCCATTTACTGGCACAGGCAAGCCGGAAGCGCTCAAATATCAATTTGCAGGAGCATGGTCTCGACGCATTAACCATAAGGATAGATTGGTCTATCAAGTTGATGGGGACATTGTAACTGTATTCGTATTGTCTATGAGGTTCCATTATGATAATAAGTAATCCATCAACGGACTCTACAGATTGCTATTACATATTTCTCGCGAAATCAACTTTTTTAGAAAGATGACCGGTTTGGGTGCGAGAAACTCTATGAAGAATAAGAAATAATAGTTAGTTTTGGAAAAATATTATTTTTGTATCAAAAGAAGTCTTAGATTATGAAAAGTATTGTAGTTTATTCTTCACTCAGCGGCCATACAAAACAATATGCCGAGTGGATTTCAGAAGAATTAGGTTCTGATTGCGTCTCTGTCGAATCTGCCAGCGGCGAGAAATTGTCTCAGTACGATGTCGTTATTTTCGGAAGTCATGTCCGTTTCGGAGACATAACTCATAGAAAACGTTTTGCCGAGCTTAGCAAAAATCTGAAAAAGTCGTTGTGTTCGTCTCAGGAGGAGCTCCGGCAGAGCCTAACCCTGTATTGCCGTCGATTTTCAAGAAGATTCA
>DCIC01000053.1:7558-35634 GCA_002315825.1 Bacteroidales bacterium UBA1736
CAATTCTATTTTCAGGGAGGATTGAATCGTGAGTCTCTTCCGAAAGACGAAAGAGCTTATCTGGATAAACAATTAAGGATTATGAAGATTCTTTCGATTATTTTGATTCCTGCCCGCGAAACTCTTAAACATGCGGTTTATATGATGAGCCACGACAGCGATAATACATCGAAAGAGTCGATTGCTCCTCTGATAAATTACCTGAACGGCTAGGTCCTAAGAAGATTCCAAGTTTTGGGTTTTCCGGACGCCTTGGTTTCTACTGTCCAATAACTCATTGCTTCGCCATTGGCTTTTGCCTGGCGAAGCAATGAGTTAACTTTACTGGATGCTTTCTGCGGTAACGAGTGTCAATGGGGACATGATTGTCGGGACCTTGACTTTGTCGGTACCTACATAATCCTTGAGAACCGGTTTCTCTCCATTGATGCAAATGCTTGTAATCATTGCAGTGTTGTATGCCATTGATTTGAGGGACTTGTCAATGGTCATGCTGACTTTGCCGTTTAAGATGTAGTCCTTAATCTGACTTGAGTTGTCCTGACCGGTAATGACAGGATATCTTTCGACAGTGCTGCAATGTTCCTCGATGGCTTGTACGGTTCCAATTGCGGTAAGGTCGATAGGGCTGAGGATAAGATCCGGATACGTGCCTGCAGGGTAATATTCATTGAGACGCTCAGTCATTTTTTTCTTGCTTGATTCAATGGACCAGGAGTCAACCTGAGTGTCTTTATCTTCAGAAACTCCGCTCGGGACGATCAAATCACCTCTTACGATGAAAGGACGGAGAAGCTTCATCGCGCCCTCATAATAATATCTTGCATTGTCATCAGTAGCAGGACCGGAAATGATTTCAAGAGTCATAGGTTTCTTGTTGGAGGCTTTCATTGCCTGAATCAGAAACTGTGCCTGCATCTCACCCACTTTCTCGCGCTCAGATGTTGAGTAGCAGTCGACTGCGGAGTTGTCATAGATGAGTCTGTCATGGCATATGATGTTGAGTTCATTCCTTCCATCGATTACTCCTGATTTGTTGATTACGTTGTAGTCGATCGGGCAGATGATAAATGTCTTGATGCCCATCTTGAGGGCTTTTTCAATCTGCTCTACCTGCAGCTTTGCACCGTCTTCGGTTTCGGGAGCAACAAATTGCACGGCGGTGATATTGTTGACGGTCAATGCTTCAACCAGATAATTCATATCATCGGCCCATCTCTCAATTGTGGAACCGTCCGGGAGGAGAACGGCCACTTTCTTTTCATTTTCAATCTTGTTGCAAGCGAAAATACTTGTCAAAGCCAATAAGGCAAATACAACTCTGATAATTCTTTTCATTGATTTTTAGTGTTTATTTCTCGTTTGCAAAGATATGAGTATTATTTCAATTGCATTACAATTTCATAATCACAATATCCAGATATTATGCCGACATATCCGTAACAATAATCGTCAAGGGGCTCAAGCATAACAGCACCCGAGAATTGAGAATCGGCTGGCCGATTCATCCGTAGAGGCTAATAACCTCTGGGTTGTCCCGGCCAAAAAATTCAAAAAAAGAGGTATCAAAGATTACATGAAAAGCGACATGATGTCTTCAGCAGAGAAGTCACTTTCAGCATTATAAGGGTGTTTGTGAGTTATTACGTCAACAATGAACTGAGTTGAAGATGCAGTGTGATCAAGACCTTTGACAGTGTACAACTTCACAAGACGATTGCGGCCGTTGTTGCTCAAATTCTTCCAAATGTTGTAATTGACATCGTACAGGAGGAATTCGTCATCTTCGGAATGCGCGAACTTTATGGCCGACTTAGGACTCCATCCGGAACAAATCACCTCATTATTATCAAGAGCGGAAAGCAGTTCCTTCATGGGCTCAGAATCCATTATAAAGTCTCCGTCTATAAAAGTATCACTATTTGCTGCCTCCTGAATGCCGGGAACATAGGATGATAAATAATAGAGAGAGCCAAGGTTGTCACGATAGACATCAAGAACTGTCTTATCTTTAAAACTCAATTCTTCTTCCCAAATAGCCCGCATATCCTTGGAGAGATATTGCGAATAGGCATCATATGAATAGACACACTCAGAAAAATAATCATCAAGGGTCGAAGTCTTGAAATACTTGTCTCCTTTCCAAGTGTAATACGCCCCGGCGACAGCTGTAATAAAACCGGTGGAAGCGGTGGGGTATATCGCGGACTCTTTGTTAACGGTGTTAAGATTGGTTATGAGAGATTTGACGGAGCAATTACCGGCGCCGACATAGGTGCTACGCAGATTGATTCTCTCCGCAAACTGCTTGTATTGAGAATCGTTTTCAAGCAGATAAGTGACAGCCAGAGCGGGACCTCCGCCGTTGCTGACGCCAACATTCTCTGTATAAAAGCCGGGCATCATCTCCACGCCGTCGAGGCTTTCAATGAACTCAAGAGCGGCGAGCTCACAGTCGATAGCCTGCTTGCCCTTGAGTAAAATTTCACAAGGTGTTGCATATATGGCATCGGAGTCGGGTCCGCCCTGATAAAAGGGGAAGACAACCAGAACGTTGTAAATGGATCGGATGCTGCTGATAATATTATCGACCATAACTACGTCATCCTTGGAAGTGTTGAACACGGTGTTGAAAAGTGTGACGCTGCTTAAATGTCTTGTAGGAATGAGCCCTGTTCTTTCGGTAATGAAAGAAACGTCGCCTGCAAGTACGATATCTCGAGGTTCACCATTTTGGATGGTCGACGAATTATATTTGATACGATAGGTTACAATGTCGAAATCGACTAGTTCCTTTCCAAGCAACTGGAAGCTGAGAAGGTTTTCAGACCCCATAAACTTGTTCGTCCATTCCTCTATAGCCTGATCGGCAGAGACAACGCTCACCTTCGTAGCGGAAATGAGCTTGGCGTCTGTAACATCCTGCTCAAAAACCGGATTCACTGGTTCAATGGGGGCCACTTGAAGATCCCCTTTTGAGCAAGAATAAAAGAGTGCTACAGAAAGGAATAGAATTGCGATATTATTTGTTTTCATTATGTTTTAATAAGTTTAAATTGTGCCAAACAATGCATTAATTCGTCATTAATATAGTAAAAAATCAATTAATGGAGACATTACATGACGGATTTTCGAGGAAGAATATAAATCAGGGAAAACGGATATGATTTTTGCGTATGAAGTCTTACATTTATCATCTTGCGCTTCTGGTAAGGCGTTTATTTTCAAAAAAACTTGTATATTCGTTGTGTGATAAGTAAAGCGGAATAAGATTTACTAAGTCTTGTAATATCAATCAAATGAAAACAACATTCAGATCAATCATTATCATTTCCATTTTCGCGGTTCTGTCAGTTTCTTGTTCTACCAAACTTGACGTTAAAGACCTGACAGGCTTCTGGCAAGGTGAATGTGGCAGAGGCTTCCAGTTTACGGACAAAGGAACATACTTCTTTTACTTTATTGAAAACGGCACCTGGAAATGCTCCGGTGATTCGGAAAACAATTTTTCCGTCAAAGGGAACGAAATATGTTGCGAATGGACAGAAAATGGAGAGACGAAAGCCATATGCTATTTTGTCGATTCCTTTACGGAGCAGGAAATGAAGCTGCATTCCGAGTCTGGAGATATCAGCGATGGCAAGTATATCAAGGTATCCGAGCCAATCCAAATCGATGTCGAAGAAAGGAAGTCCGCTTTGGCCAGTTCGGTCCTAGCACAGATTGATTCACTTTATCTCTTATATCAGAAAGCTCTGAGCCAATCGTTTGACATCTCTGAATTCGGATTGACCGAAACGGAGAAATTGGTCAAGCCGGAGTACCTCCTCAAGCTGTCGGTATCAAACGATTTTGTAACCAGGTCGCAGAAAATCAATGCTATGGCAATATATGTCATGGAAAGTAGCATTAAACAGATTTATGATATGCCTCTGGAGGATACGAAGCAGACTATTGCCAAACTTGCTGCAGAACTCGATCATGCGGATGATATCGAGTACTTGTGGAGCGATGCCACAGTATCGGAAAAACTTGAAAGAGAATATGAAGTTTGCAAGGAACGCGGAGACCTGGCTTATTTCTGGCAATTCCAATATGCATTCTTTGTAGAAACAAAATACCTTCTTGCTCAAAATCCAGAGTTGTTCTTTAGTAAGATTTCGGATGAACAATATCAAGCTTTCCATGAAAGCGTAGTAAGGAGAATAGATGTGATTATGGAGCTTGCAAAATATGATGACGAAGTGGCAATACTCAAGTCTTTTATCGATCAGAATAAGAATAATGTCTGGCAAGCAAATAGTGATTATCAATCAACATTAGGAACAAAAGACTTGAGGATAAAGCATTATATTGATAACAAGGACAATATCATTGCTCGCCGCAACGCCATTCTATTTTGACCCCAAGGCTCTCCTGTTTAATTTGTATATTTGAAGAGGTAAAAATTAAAACGAGTATGAATAATAAGTTTAGCTTTTTGTTGATAGTTAGTCTGTTATGTTTGGCATCCTGTAAAATGAACACAGCAAATGACTCCATATTTGCAGACAGTTCCATGTGGTGTTGTCTGCCGTCTGAAACTGATGAGGCGGTAGATGTGTTTTATATTGTGTCAACCAATATTATGCAGTCGTTCAATCCTGATGGGACGGAGTCTTGTACGGCAGTGCTCAATGATGAAGAAAAGGCGCTTCTCTCCAAGGAAATTAACTATATTCACGAGAGTATGTTCCCTGCGGGCGTCAATTTCTTTTCACCCTATTACCATCAGATGACAATGTCTGCCCAGTCAAAGGAAAATGTTTCCCGGGAGGAAAAAGTTGAGATGGCAAAAAAAACCTCTCAGGAAGTAATCGAGGCATTTAATTATTATCTTGAGAATTATAATCAGGGACGTCCTTTCATTATCGCCGGCTATAGCCAAGGTGCGTTGATGACAAGAATAGTTCTCTGCCAACTGACTGAGACCCAACGGCATCAGCTTGTTGCAGCCTATATGATGGGATTTGGTCTGGATGCTGAAACTTTGAAAAATCCTAATGTTAAAGCAGCAGAAGGAGCTGATGATACAGGCGTTACCATTTCGTTTACGAGTGTTGCCAATCCTGAAGCCATTTATGATCCCTTGGTTCACAATGTGGCAGCGTGTATCAATCCTATAAGTTGGTCAACTGAATCAACTCCTGCAAGTATCGATTTTGATGGTGAAACACTTACAGCGCAAGTGGATCCGGAAAATAAGGTCTTAATAGTGGATGGATTCCATTATGAGAATCACCAGACACAACAATGGTCAATAAATCCCTGGAGCAAGGACAATTATCATAATTTTGAGATTTATTTCTATGCCCCTTCTATTCGTCAGAATGCTCTGGATAGAATAGACTCGTTCTTGAAACAGAAATGAGACTGACGCTTTATTGCGCTTTCCAATTGTTGACTTCCGCTATGAGATAGTCAACGAATTCGGGGATGCCTTCTCCGGTTTTCGCACAGATAAGTATGACGCGGGCATCGGGGTTACGCAGGAGGATGTTTTTCTTGCACTCCTCGATGTCAAAATCGAAATACGGCGCTACATCGATCTTGTTGATCAGGACCAAGTCGCAGATTGAGAACATCAAAGGATATTTCAAAGGCTTGTCGTGACCTTCGGGAACGCTTAGTATCATAACATTACGGCAACTGCCGGTGTCAAATTCGGCGGGGCACACAAGATTCCCCACATTTTCAAGAATGGCAAGGTCCAACTTGTCAAGCGGGAGACTTTCGAGTCCCTGGCGGGTCATCTCTGCATCCAGATGGCACATCCCTCCGGTGTGTAGCTGAACGGACTCAATCCCTGTGGCTGCTTTGATCTTCTTTGCATCAACGTCACTGTCGATGTCGGCCTCCATTACAGCGACACGAAGTCTGTCCTTCAAAAGATTGATAGTCTGGATCAAAGTTGTAGTCTTTCCGCTTCCGGGGGATGACATCAGATTCAGAAGGAACACTCCTCTGCGTTTGAGCTCTTCGCGCAGGTTGTTGGCATCTTTGTCATTATCCTCGAAGATGCTTTTTTTTATTTCAATGATTTTTACGTCGTTCATAACTCAATTTCTTTCAAAATATATGTTTGCGGAATTTTTTGCTGATGTACCTGATAACTCTTCTTGTGAAGTGATGTGCCCGTATCAGCGGGTTTATCGCTACCCAGATTCTTGCGTAGGTCCTGTATAGGTGGTTCGATGCGGGGACGAAGATCCCGTTTCGCCAGAAACCGGAGACGACGGCGACGATCTTATCTTCGGGAATATATTCCTTTGCCACGCAATTGTCGCCCCGGATGATGTATTCGCCCTGTCTGAATCCGAGCACGCGGTGTACGACATATTTGTCCTGCTTGAAATAGACAGCAACGTCATACCTTTTCAACGGTTTGACTGCAGGGATGAGCAGTACCGGATCCTTGCAGTGGCGCACCATAGGGTACATGCTGCTACCATTAAGGATGGTGACATACTGTCCTTCCAATCGAAGGGCTTCCTCGAAATTGCTATAGTTTATCAGGTCCATTTCTTCAGGATGCTAAATGATTTCCAGAATGAGTCCGGGAAAGGCTCGGAGTAAACTATTCGATGCATGACATACCTGATGCGGTAGCGCTTGTATTTTCTGTATATTTTGGTAATTGGATTCCACGCTGAGGAAGACGAAAGACAGGGGGTCAGGATTACTTGTAGTATCAAATCGGCAGTGTTCCTGAAATCTGTGCTCTTGCCCTCAATCATTCCGGTGTCAATACCGAGCAGAGATCCGCATAAAGTACATAGTGAAAAGGCAGCATCTGCAATGCCCGCATCCTTCCATATCTTTACGATGCTTTCACGGTCAAGTTCATCATTGTACCGTTGGAAAAAAAGACCGAAGTCAAGAAGATGCCTGAGAGTGATTCCTGACCAGGCCAAATGTGACAGTGTGTGTATGGTCATATGTAAGGCTCCCATTTGGGGGCCGGGGAAAAGGATGCCCGGTACCCGGCTGTCTGTACGGCATTTGGTTTTGCTGAGCCTTGATATCTGTTCTTCAAAGATGGCGTTGGCTTTGTTGACATTCTCGCAGAAGTGGCGGTGGTTTTCGATGTTGATGCCATCGAAGGAAAAACTGCAATGCTTGTCGTTCTCCTCAACGATGCCGCTAATGAGTCCGGTATCTTCCAGTAGAGAGTTTACGCGCTCAAATTCTCCGAAGCAAAAAATATCAACGTCGGAGCATTCTCGAGCCTGGGGCACCGGATACAGCAAAGCGAGTCCCAATCCCTTCAATATCATCGTACGTATGCCGTGATCCTCGAGGAATTGAGAGATGTGGGTCAATCCCATCAATTGGGCGTCAAATCTGGCCAGATGGTAATCGACATCAGACTTCCATCCGGCCTTGATTTTTTCCGGCATATTATTCCCGAGACGGGAAAGTTCACTATATGCCAATACGGATAGAAACTGTGCAGTGGAAAGACAGTAAAGCTGCTTCCATTGCCTTGTGGAGAGTAGAATGGGGCCATCCATCGGCTCTCTTGCGACAGCCGATCTGATTAATGAAATAAACAGCTGTTGGATTCCATTCATCGCTACTCTTCGAATACGTCAGCTTCCCGCATGTTTCCGATTGTTGTATCTACATCCATTGACGCTGTCTGTTCATCCACGCCGTATGTCTGAATGTATCTTGTGATGATATCCTCTCGCGAGAGACCTTTGTCAATCCAACGCCATATGTCAGCGCTTGTCTCGTTGAGCTTGATCATCCCATTGAAAGAGGAGGCAAGATCTCCGGTAGCAACGACAATCGTGTATCCGAGTGTTGGGCGCAGAACAAATCCATTCTTGATCTTCATATCCTGTAATGTTCGTATTCTTTTCCGGTTAGAGTTTCAAAAGCGACTTTCACGCCCTGCTCCGACAAGTCATTTTCAAGCAAGAAGGCCGGAACTTTTGAGAATAACTCTTCGATCAGGGAGAACGAGTCCATTATTGTCCTGGCTGCTTTGGGCAATTGAATCTGGGACAAATAGAAGTCGAAGAATTCCTTCTGTGTGGCTCTCTGAATTTTGTTTTCGTGACTTCGTCTCAGAAGGCACAATCCACCAATAGGCACACAGACATTCTTCTGCAGGCCTTCTTTCCCTGCCCAGGGAGAACCGCAGGCGAGAACGGTGTCATCCTTGAACCAGAGTATGGGCTTGTCTCCGTTAATGACGCATACTTTGTCGCTTCCCAGATATTTCTGCCACAAAAAGGCTCTTGTACTTTTTCCGGTACCGCTCGGCGCCGCGAAGATATATGCCTTCCCTTCAAATTCGATGGCGACCCCGTGCGTTTGGAGACGTTTGTATTTAGGAAGGACATCACCCAGCGCGACAGAGAGAGCATAGAACTCGACTGTCTCGGGTCTCTGATCTGTCCTTTCGGTGATGCTCTTCTTCCAGGGGCCGGGATCCAGAGTGAGTGAGGGGACGTTGCTCTCCTGCCCGCCGACGAAATAGTCGGCAAACAGACCTTCCATCACCGATGGAAAGTCTGTCTTGTACTCCACAGAGAGCCCGGCCACCTTGATACACTGCATAATAAGGCTTTCAGTCTTTGATTGTAATCTGATATCTCTGTTCCTTCTGATGGAAGCCTCCTATGACAAGAGTGTAGGTTCCGGGAGCGAGATTTTCTTTAAGATTGCTGATAGTGACGGTCTTCTTCTCTCCTGGTATGAGACTGAAAAAGTTGTCACTATAGAATGAGGGACGCATCGGCTTCCCATCCGGACCCAGCCACTGAAGACGGGTGAAGAAAGCGATTGATTTGTTCTTGTTGGCCAGTCTGACTGTGACGGTGTTTTCTCCGTTCTCGTCGATGCCGACAGAATATTTGGCGTCCACTTTGATAATAGGCAACTTGTTGATGTCTTGGAATCCACCGGTACAAGGCCCGGATACTGTGTTCCTTCCCAAATATTTATCAGTTGAGCGCCAATAGAAGTTGCTTCCTATCTCCTTGCCTGAATTGTTGAAGAGACGCAGTTTGATGAAATGCACGGGACTGATATCCTCGGGGAAGGGGATAGTAATCAGGTCGCATTCTGTCTTGTCGGCCTCAAGATTGAACTTTTTCTCAGCATTCCATACGACCTTTGAATTGAGGTCAAATACGCTTACCTGCACTGTGCAATCAGTGAAGTCTTCAAATGATTCGTTGGCAACAGAGACTGTGTTTTTGAGATAATCGAAGATGGGGTGCTGCGGCTCGGTCGCGTTGGCCGTTGCAAACAGTGCTGCGGTGGGCTCGAGTGACCAGTCCCACATACGCCCTTGAACTTGTCTCATAGGGCTGTTATGATACCAGAAGAGGAAGCCGGAGGTGAATCTGTCACCGCAGTAGAGTTTATTATATCGCCAGGTCTCGAAGATGCCCTTGTAGTTGACTGCTCCGACGAACTGTCCTCGCTGTGCATATTCGTCGATGTTGCCGGACTCTCCGTAGCAGTCGGTCATTTCCTTGTAGAGAGTGGCCATCTTGTCAAATCCGTTGCCGTCGAGATAGTCCCAGACTTCCTTATTGATAGGCCAGAGGTCCTTCTCGTCCATCATTTCTCTCAGACATTCTACTGTCGGGATGCAGGGAGCGCCGTATTCGGGGTTGAAGCCGTCAATTCGGCTGCCACGGTCGGATGCTGTGTTCTCGTAGTATGTCATAGGGTTGACCTGCTTGTATGGACTGCCATCGTGGATTCCGTCGCACTCCGACTGATGCTGGTAGGGCCTTGTTCCGTCGAGCGCCTGGATAATCTCAGGGGCGCCTTGAGTGAATGAGGATTCATTCGAAGATACATAAAATGCCAGACTTGGGTGGATTCTGGTCCTCTTGACAGCTGATGCGACATTCTTTAGGTAAACGCCTTGATCGACCGGATGCTGGGTGTCACCGGTCATCCAGAATTCTTCCCACACCAGAATACCTAGCTCGTCGCAAAGCGAGTAGAACTGCTCCGATTCGGTAATACCACCGCCCCAGAGTCGCAGCATATTTATTCCGGTCTGGGCTGTGTAACGAAGTTCCGTGTACATCCTCTCGTCATTGCTCCGGCACATTGCCTCGGGAATCCAGTTGGTGCCGAGGATGAAAATCTGCTTGCCGTTGACATAGAAGGTCTTGGATTGGTCAGGAGTGTTGCGGTCCGCCCGGATTTCCCTGATGCCGAAACGGGTGCTCAGACTGTCGGAGAGTACTCCGTTGCAGCTGACGCGTAGCTTGAGAGTGTATAGATTCTGCTCACCCTTGTTTACCGGCCACCACAGACGGGGATTGTCAATGTTGAGTTGAGGGAATTCTTCCGGAGTAAATACGACTTCCTGCTTCTCTCCTCTGTCGAGGGTGCTTTCCTTGGTGAAGAGTATGTCTGTGCCTTCGATTTGACCTTCCACCTTGATTTTGACCGGTCTGGTGAGAGTGTTTCTGGCTTCGACGCTTACTGTGGCGGCAGCCTTGTCATAGTCGGGATGGCTGAGCACTGTCTTTACAAAAGGATATTCGATTTCTACGTTGCCGGTAGTGTATATCTTGATGTCTTTCCAAATACCGGTATTGCGGTCACGGATACCATCGTGGAAGGTGAAATCCCAGCCCACGCTCATAAGCATAGTGACGTTGCGCCCTATTACGCCGTCCCCTCCGTTGTGCCATTCGTTGGTGGCGCCCCACGACTTGGGCATAAGGGTACCGGCTGCGTCAATGGGGAGAACCTTGATGGCAAGGACGTTCTCCTTGTCGAGGATAATGTAGTCGGTGATGTCAACTTTTTCTTCCCAGAACATTCCTGTGTATGTGGTGACGAGCTTGCCGTTGAGCCAGACCTCTGAATGATAGTTTATTCCTTCGAGTTGCATCCAGGTCCTCTTCCCCTTGTGTGTTTCAGAGGGGAATTGGAGCGTTGTGCGGAACCAATATGACCAAAAGTCCCTGCCGGATTCTGCAAGGTCTGGGATGAGCTTTTTGTCAAGCTTGTTGTTGGTGCCGAAATAGGGGTCGGGGTAGACTCCGTCTTCCACCAGCGAATGCAGAACGGTGCCCGGAACGATGGCGCGGATCCAACCTTTGGTGTCGCAGGCCGGACTGGAAATGGTTTCAGGGGCCTGTGTGACCTTCCCTATCTGCTGCATCTGCCAGTCTGCCGTGCCATTGTGCTCGTAGGTTGATGCCAGAGTCTGTACGTAGATGCGGTCTTGAGGTGCAGTTTTACTGATCTTTGAGGGGTGGGCGCCATAAGCTTGCGCTGTCAGTATGCTGCAGAACAACGCGGCAGCCATAAATGCTGTTTTTATGAGTTTCATCTTTCTGTCTGTTTATGATTCATTACTTATTTCAAGCTTGTTCAAATTGTGCAAGTAAAGATAATGTTTTTGTAACTTTGTACGGAACTGAACTGGTATTTATTATGAAAAAATTGCTTTTCCCCCTTACATTCCTTTGTATTAGTACGGTTTCTTTCGCTCAGGATTTCGGCTTGACCGTGTCAAAGCTCGACAGCCTGCCGGAGTTGATTCAGTATTACCTCACGGAATCAACGAGTAAACATTTTGAGGATCCGAAAGTGCCCAGGTTCCTTCTAAAGGACCGTACTGACAATTTTGTGTTCGGCGTCGGAGGAGGAGTCGAGGCCAAAATGTATTATGATATGCAGGGAGACAGAGGTAATTCGTTTTCTATGTCCAAAGGGGATTCGGAATCAAAGTATGACAATGATGTTGTTGATTTCACCCTCTATTCGACAAATATCGTAATGAAAGTCTTGGGGAAGACTAACGCTGGCGTGGTGGACGCCTTGGTGAGTATTGATTTCGGTAATACAGGCGGAGGCGTCAGACTGATGCAGGCTTATGTCGATGTGTTCGGGTTGAGGATAGGGAAGGCCAATTCTGCATTCAGTGATGACGAGTCGATAAACTTGGTGGACGGTTTCAGTTTGTTGAGTACAACCGGCAGGAAACTTCCTCAGGTTTCATATTCCTATAGATTCAACAATGGTATCAGGGCTCAAGCCGGTATTGAATTTCCACAGAGTGCAAGTATTTGGCTCGTAGGGGGAAAAGACCGAAAGATAACTCCTTTCAATATCCTATTGCCGGACCTCACGGCCAATGTTTATTATTCCGGAGAGAGGATTCACCTTTATGGAGGTGTGAACAGCCGATTGATGAATTATTATGATGATAAGACAAATGCCCGGAGATTCCCCTCATATGCCGTTCAACTTAGTATGAACTGGTCTTTTCTTAAGACTGCCGAGCAGACACATAAGTTGTTTGCACAAGGTATCTGGTCTCACGGTATGGCTGACTGCTGTACCAGTATGAGGAATCAAGGCTTGTCGGCCATAGTTGATACAAGTATAGGTGATTATTTTGTTCCCAATATTCTTGGAGGGTCAATGGGATATCAGTTCGTTTTCGGTAATAATACTATCGACATTGCCGGATCGATCAATTCCGCGTCGGGGCATCGAGGCGCGAATGTCGGCGAAATGTACAATTGGGCATATTCGGGCGTCGTGAATTATTTCAGAAAATTTATGACTTATGGTACTGCCGGAGTTGAGGCTATGGTCGGGCGGAAATATGACCTCAATGCCAATTCATACACTAATGTCAGGGCGTATTTGTTTCTCAGGTATAATTTCTAGAACCACTTATCGGTAAGAATCACTAAATTCGCAGACTCAATTTTGTATGAAATTATGAAAAAGATTATCATTGTTATCGCTTTTGCGGCATTATGTGTTGTTGCAAATGCGCAGCCCAAGACTTTGGGTGGCCGAGTTAACGGATGTTTTGGCTATGGTGTAGAACTGGAGTATGAGCACTATGTGGCAGGTGAGGATTTCTTGAATCTGGCAGGTAATCTCCTTTTCGGATCAAGAGATAACAGAGGGGGTGGCGTTGCCGTTTCCGGTGTTTACGATTTTACAATCGGACATTCCGGTGCATTTGATTTCTATGCCGGCCCTGGAGCAAGTCTGGCACTGTTCCTCGGCGAGAACGGATGTTTCGCTCCGGGAGTCGTAGGAAATATTGGCACACAGTGGAATGTTGGCAATCACTTTGCCATTTCTCTTGACTGGCGCCCCGGTATTCACTGCTTTGTAGGCCAGGGCTGGGGACACAGTCTTGACAACCTCGGCATCGGATTCAAATACCGCTGGTAGAAATATCGGTAGTACGAAGTTGTTTTGAAATGATTATTTCAAAACAATTTCTCAATCAAGTCCTGAAATTTAGGGAGGATGACTAAGAAACGTCTGTTTTAGAGTCATCCTCCTTTTGGCTTATAATATGTTATCTCTACCGGTATCTGAATGCTCGTGAGCCATTTGTCAGCGTTTTCTTGATTCTAGATATCTATCAAAATCAACATTCTGCATAACTGTTCGAGGCCTGTCTTTCTTATAATCTTTGTTGATAAAACTTAACTCCGGAATAAATGAAGAAGTTTGAATGTTACAAACATCCATAAGAAAATGGCTAATATTTGATGTTTGGAAAGGAACTTCTTTTGAATCAGTAATCCTTTTATACAATTCCGGATGATTCCCAATGAAGGAATCACTCATCCAAATCAAGAAAGGAACACATAATTGGTAGCGAATATCTCTCGATGACATAGCCGAGCCGTGGCCTATAAAGTTTCCAAGTTCATATACCTCTTCTCCGTGGTCCGAAAAATAAACAATAATACAATCATCTTCTTCATATTTTTGAAGAATTTGCTCCACTACATAATCATTGTATAAACAAGCATTATCATAATGCGCAATTACATCTCTCTGGCTTTCGGAATACTTCGAATCATACATTTCCTTATCAAAGAAGGCAAACTCCTCCGGATATCTGGATGAATATGAATAATGCTGACCCATCAGATGATAAATATGGAGATATGGATAATCGGACGTAGGCGCATACTGCAAAATACCTAAATCGTGTTTTGCCTCCTTGTCATTTCTATACTCGAACATTTGTTTTGAAAGTTCTTCATTCGATAGTAAAGTGACTGCGTTCCCAACGAAATACATATTATCAATTAGTGCGGTGTGATAGCCTGCCTTCCTGAAACAAACTGGAAATAATGGTGATGTGCTGATGTCATTTCCATCGCTTGTGGAAAATATTTGTCTCATATTGCTGTGAGTTTTATCTCCCCAACAAACGACATCATTCATAGCAACCAAATTACGTGATGCCTGCCGATTTTCTAATAATGGATACGTATTTAATTCATAGCCGTATAATGAGCAATGAAATTTACTAAATGACTCTCCAATAATAAAAACGACATTAATCTTGTTTTCTCCATTCGCTTGTGCTGTGACCTTTGAATTGTTCTCAATAATAATATTGATGGTCTCTATTCGATTATATAACATTAATAGTGCGTGGCCAATTCGTGCAGTGGCCGAATACTGAGGGCCAGAGTAGCCATCCCGATATTTACAAAAACCATAGAAAGATCTTCCTACATCAAATATCCCAATCAAAATGATGATTGAAATAATATAATAAAGCAAACAACATTGACGTGATTTCAGCCAATGGTTAATCTTTGAAACGATAAAAATGAAAAAGCTTAATGATGCCGCAATTAAGAGTACAGCAGGAACATCCAGATATGTACAAATGAAATTAGTAGCTTCTTGTAAACTTGTTTCTGATATAATATCTACGACATCCTGATTGCATACTAATTGAAAAACAATTAATAAGTAATAATCCAATAGCAGAATTGTGCTATGAAACAGTAAGAAAGAAATGTATAGTACTTTTCTGATGTTAGAACGATAATCGAAAACAGAAAGGAATAGGGACTCTATTCCGCTTAAAAGAACAGCCGAGGAGATAATGAATGATATACTCCAAAACGAAGGTATAAATCCCCCTTTGAAGAACAGATAAGCACAATTACTGGCAAGATTTATCAACAAAAGGGAAAAATAATCGTACGCAACCATTCTTTCCAATAGTCTGCATAACAAAATCCGATTAATCAATCTCAATCTCAAGGCAATACTTTATTTGATTCGTGTCAAAGTTCCCAAACCATTCAACATATATATTTCATCCTGGCTTCTCAGTTTCTCGGAAAAAATACTTTTGGTACTGTCGACAATAGCCTCCAAATCGCCCAAATCAGCCAAAGAATAAAAAATGACGTCACTCGACACTTGTGAATCAACATTTTCAGTTAATGCGGCGACCTTTTCCGGATAAGAATCACAGTAACTGGATGAAAGCCAGACGAAACAAGGAATATGCGACTCTTGCTCCGTACCTTCATACGAACTGTGTAAAGCCAGATTGCGTTCATCGTCACAAAGATTCTCTCCGTGATCTGATATGTACAACATACCGCACGCACCATTTTGCTTTCGTAACACGTTTATTATCTGAGATAACACATAATCCGTATAGACAATGGTGTTGTCGTAAGAGTTATCAAGTATTTCCTTCTTTTCTGCCGTGCATACTGAAAATCCATCAGAAGACTGCATTGCAGGTTTGAAAACACAAAACTCGGATGGGTAACGTTCATTATATCTGAAATGACTTCCCCAGAGATGAAGAACATAGAATGTCTTTCTCACTGGATGTTCTTCGGACAAAGTATTCAAGGACGAAATCAAACGGTCATCGAATTGGATGGAGGTCGGACTGTAAAAGTCACTTGAATATATATGATCATCCTCCGCTATGCGATTCTCAAAAATGGTATTCGCTTGATTACTGATCCATGCAGTCTGGAACCCCGCTTCTGCGAAAGCATCCACAATTGTTTTCTCTCTTTTCGCAATTTCTACTCTTTTGACATCCGCCCGAGTCAGGAGAAGGGGAATAGACAGCGAGGTAAAGTTGGCCTGACTGTAGATGTTTGACAGACTGAAAAGGTTGGAAATCGTATCCAGAGCGGGTGATGTGGGGCGACTGTAACCGTTGCGTGAGAAACGGTCGTATCGCGCCGCCTCGCCAAGAACCAGAATATAATGTTCTTCCAAACTATCTATTTTTTGCTCAAGGCCAAACGAAAAATCCTTCAGCTCCGCATTGAAATCACGTTCGCGCCTATTCTCCGCCATCAAGCCACAGACATTACAGTATATGTTGTAAGGATATATCTTATAGAATTTCAATACAACCAGTTTGATGTTTTCCTTCATCAGGACGTCAAAATGTCCATTTGATAATCGAATTGGATGAATTGCCAGCATTGTAATTATCCCCGAAACTGCCAATACCGGTATGCAAGTCCATACTGCCAGATTTACAGTACGTCGGAAGAAATGGGTGTTTTCCATTCTGGAAACCGATATGACATATACAGCACAGAGGATTAGAAACACTGACAGCAGAGGCCATACTGAAGAAGCTACCTCCATCATCTCGGTGCGATTTGTCTCCAGACAATTTTTCAAAAAAGGTATTGAAACAGACGCCCTGTTCAAGTAGAGAGATGCCATTTCTATCGGCATCCATAACAGACCGATAATCCCTTCTACGAGAAAATATGTTCTTCTTCGCAGAACTGTCGCCGGCAGCAACAGAAAAAAAACCACTACACCGAAGTAAATCGCTTTTCTTAAAGGGTAACCGAAAAGGTCCACCGATACACATACGGTATATATGTTTGGTATCAACAATATCAGCCAACACACGAAAGGTAGGCATTTTTGAATCGAAAAAGCGTGAAGGTGTTTATTTATCCACATAATGTCCCTATATTTGGACAGGGATGAGTTCTTATTCATCAATTCAAAACTCAATATCTTCGGGTACTCAGGCCCACGGTTTTTTCAGCGTCCAGAAAAGCTCTTTCCGGAGAAGCCAACATGAAGTGATGATAGTAGAAAAAAACAGCATTTCCAGTACAAATAACTCGCGTTTCGGACCGGTGGGGCGGACTGGTACAGTGGCGCTTTTGAGGGTGGTGAAGGCAGGAGTGTTTTCCTGAACCTTGGCCTCAGCGGTTGACAACTGCGCCTTGACGGCGTTGTATGTACTCATTTTGAGGTCCGCCTCATTTTTCAAGCGTCCAGCTTCGCTCATCTGACTCTGATGAGTCATCCCGCTGTGACTATCTTTGTAATTGCTATAAGTGATGAGCGCTTCATTGTAGTCTTTCTCCGCCTTGCACAGTAGATTCCGATAATAATAAGCATCCTCGCGCATCTTCTTGGTCCGATAAATAGTGATGAATTCCTGCAGACGCGTCTTAACAGAATCTGCCATAAGGGCACAGACCAATCTATCATGGTCCTTGACTGAAATGGTAATGACATTTGTTTTCTTATCCACCGAGCAATTGATGTCGTCAATAATATCCATCATTCTACCATCATCTTCAATGGACATACAAAACGGATTGACTCCGACGGTACCTTCTTCCATCTTCATACCATCCAAAGCAACCGACTGTTCCTTGTGTGAAATCGATGAGACCAAACTTTTCTTCGCTTTCGTCAGAGGATAGATCAGCGGATTATGTTTATCATATTCTTTCCTGTAGGTATAATAATCCGTTTCAACTTTCCCGTCTGCCGTACGAATACGAATGTCATACAGACTAACCAGAAATTCCGGAGATTTAAAAAGGACGGGATACAGCAAAGGAAAAATAGCATCTTCCGTCGCCATTGAACCGATATTTAATCCGAACGACGAAGCGATGCCAGTAATGTTTCCGACATTTGATCCTCCACTTTCCGGAGCCAATTTGACCTCACAGGTATAGTAGCGAGGCTGGGGCAGAATCCAGATACAGGAGAGTATCAATACTGTTGGCCAAAGGATATAGAAAACCTTGCGCCTGGTCCATAAGGTTTGTAAAATCTTTGGAAGGTCAATAATTTGTTTATTGTTGGTGTATTCTTCCATAGCCGTGTCATTTCTTTATGATGGATGCCACTACGGCTGCGATACTGGCCAGTACGCTTGCGGTACTCAAACCTATGGCGGCCGCTTGGGGATTGATTTCGCGCTTCTCCTTGGTTGGAACGATAATCTCACAGCCAGGCTGCACCTTGCTGGATAATGCCTTGCCCTTTAAACCGTTGGCATAGATAATGTATGACTGTGGCCTATGTCCCTGCTTACTGACACCCCCGGCTTGATTCAGATAATAGGACAGACCCTTACCTTCCTCAAAATTGACGGTGTTAGGGGAGAGAACGGCGCCGCTGATTTTCACAGTATTATTCATTTGTGGTATAGAGATGATATCTCCCTCCTTGATTATGATATCGTTGGGGCCATGGGGATTTTTGAGAGCCAATTCCAAGTCTGTGCCGATGTAATATGTGGATTTTGCCATATCATTTACTATCCGGAGGGAGTCTTCAGCAGTGGTGGCCGTTTCCAGTTCCATACGCATCACTTCTCGCTCCTTGTTGCTTATGGTACGGGTTATCTGCACTCCACCAACGAAGGCCCTCGCTGTCAAACCTCCGGCACGTGAGATGAAGTCGGAGAGGCGCTCCTCTGAGCTGCTAACAGCGTATGCACCGGCATTTCTGACTTCCCCCTCGACAAATACCATACGTTGCTCTTGATAATATTCAGATTGCACAACAGTTATGACATCCTGAGGCTTAAGACGGAAATCGTCGGTTAAACCAACGCGAAATATCTGTGCCATAGTCTTGCCGTCGGGGTTATCTGCAGGGTCAGTGATTCGTCGGGCAATCTCTATCTGAGCCGGGTCGGCAGTTTCTTTCATTCCTCCTGCACGTATGACTAAAGTGGCGACCGTCTCGTCCGAACTATATGAATACACTCCCGGATTAAATACCTCTCCGACTATGGATAATGTCCTGAGACTGTCACGTAGCTGATAGGAAGCTATTATCAGTTTATCCTCGTTTTTCAATTCCATATCGGCTGCTCTTCCGGAAAGGATTTTCCCGAGCGCCACGGGTAGCGTTTCGGTGGTGCGGTCGGGAAGCATACGCAAAAGCACAGCCAAATCAGTTACCGCCTTCTCATCCAAGCCTCCGGCATGTTCGACAAGGGTCTTGACAGAATGAATGTCATCACTCATTCTGTAGAACCCCGGACGGAATATGGCTCCCTCCACAGAAACAGTGTTCTTATAGCGGTCAAGTGCTGAATCAACCACAACTACGTCACCGTCCAAATTATGAAACGATGTAATATCGCCCTCCAATACATTGAACACAGTCAGTCCGTCTTTATCCTTTCGCTCCACACGAATCTTCTCCTTATAGGCATCACCGGTAAATTCGCCGGAATACCGGATGAGGTCACCAAGCGTCTCGCCCTTCTTCATCTCATAGTACATTGGACGTTTTACCCGGCCTTCTATCTTTACCAGATTCTCGTATGTACCGACGCGGATAACATCGCCGTCCTTTAACGGCAAGTCTCCGCTAAGGCGTCCGTTGAGTATGAAATCATAGATATCGAGATGGGATATGACCTTCCCGCCTCTGGTAAGCTGAATATCCCGCATCGTACCTATCTCATTGATACCTCCGGATAGATAAAGAGCATTAAATACGTTAGCGAATGCTGACACGGTATAGGTGCCGGGAATCTGGACTTCTCCCATCACGTGGACGATGATGGTGCGTGTCTGACCGACCGTTAGACGAATCTCCGAGTCAAGAAAGTGTCCTCCGACAGAGGAGCGTACCTTATCCTGCGCCTGGGCGGCAGTCAAGCCGGAGATATAAATCAACCCCTCATTGGGGATGGAAATGGAGCCGTCAGGCGATATCTTGCACGACGATGATGCCTGTGACGAACCGTAGATGTCTATGATAACCTCATCACCTGCTCCGAGTTTGTAATCGGAGGGGGTGGGGATACTCATATCCGGTGCGAAAGAAAGATTCTCGGAGCGGAAAATATTGTGCCCGAATATCGTCTTGGAAGGAATAGGATAAGGGACATCCATTTGAACGGACTGTTCCCCGTTGTTCATGCGACCACGGTCCTGCATATTCGAAGTCGCTTCCACCGAAGAAGGAATCTGAGAGATGTTGTTGTATTTGTCCCGCAAGGACTGCAGATGCTCAAGTGTTACCCCACGAGTCATCAAGTCCTTGGCAATCTGCTTATCGTCGACGCCTTTGGATAACTGAGTCTGTACATAGTCAACTATCTGTTCATCTGTCATCTGGGCGAAAACCGAAGGAGCCACTCCAAGCAAGACAATGACAAAAACTATTTTCACAAAACCTTTCATATTTCAAATTATTACTGTTGCGATAAATCTTCTTAAAGTTAAGAATGGTTCATGGCTTACGTAAGCCTTTTGGAATTTCGCAGAAGGAAAGAATAAATATTTTCACATCTAGCCAAAACCCCATATTCATTGCATACCATCCGTCCATAGTAGACTTTTCCTTATCATCAAGTTCCTTCCTGCCATTTATCTGTGCCCACCCCGATAACCCGGGAAGGAGGTCATTGGCTCCAAATTTATCACGCTCTGCAAGCAAATCTTCCGCATCGAAAATGACAGGTCTTGGACCTATGAAAGACATATCACCCTTGAAGATATTGAAAAGTTGCGGAATTTCATCCAACGAAGACTTTCTCAAGAATTGCTGGAAACTCGACAACTGCCAGGGTACTTGTTCCAATTCAATTGACACGGCATAATCGGGCGCCTCAATTGGCATCGTTCTAAACTTCAACATTTGAAAAGGTTTTCGACCTTTCCCAGCCCTTTTCTGCTTAAATAATACGCATCCGTGTGAATCAATTCTTACCGCAAGCGCAATCAATAGCATAGGCACGAGAAGTACAACAATGCCCACCAAAGACAAAAATATATCCAAAATCCGTTTTATATACCTTGCGTACATATATCAAATTTCATCAGTATACACATACATTACACGTCTATCCAGAGCGAAAACACTGTCAGCCTTCTCTCTCGTTACCATCTCGTCCGGAATACTCACAGCATATCGGCAACCCGGCAAAATTCCATATAGTATTGGAGGAATTTGCCTTGCACAGAACGAATAATTCTTGGGCGTTTTGACTTCCGTAAAAGATATCAATGCCTTAGTGGTCTGCTGGAATAATAAAAAAGGCGAAGGATATCTTGAAAAGAGAACGCTGAATCCCTGTTCTGACAATGAATAATAATCATCCAAGGACATACATTCCACTATCATCCTATTTTTTATTTCCTTAAAAAATTGATTCAGGATTCGGGGTTCCGATATTTTGTCCGTAATTAATACCAAGTCCGGGTATTCCCTCCATATTTTCAATATATCCTCGTATGTAATGGGGTGCAAACAACCATAAAGAAGGGCATTGGAGAATTCAGAATACGCTACAGGTTGGACGGAATCTGTACTGTCTCCGATCATCAGATGATACACTTCCCAATCGTGACATCCTACAAGCACACTGTCTGATGTCAACGACAAGTCTATTTCTATGTATTTAACACCTTTTCCTATCGCTTGAAATAGTGCCTCCTTTGAATTTGTATATTTATGACCGTCTATCGCCGAGCAGGCGTGCGCAACAATGAAATGCTCAAATTGGCGGGACTCTTTGAAAATCCAATATTTATATACGATACACACCAATCCGACAACGATAATAAAACCTAGAAAATAATGAATAGTTTTCGTCATTTTAAGTTAAAAATGAGACCTCTTACATCATACAAGAACAAATATACAAATATTATCTATTTCGAATCTTTCTATGCATTAAATTATGAATAACCGACCTGCAATACGCAGTAACCGCCTGCCTTTCTCTCCTGTCAAGCCCGATCAGATATACACACGCGCATACATAAAATAACAGACCTGACAATAAGACGAATGTCTTGAGGATGGGATAATCTGAATTTATGTCACATAGTACCAATGGGATTATTATCACGGAAAATGACAAAATAACTCTAGGAAAAACATTGAATACATATTTTTTCCAAGTCATTCCTATTTCCGGCAATACAATCCACATTCTGATGATTTGAGTGATGATTTGAACAAAAAGATATACCATCATCACGGTTTCCGGGGTTACTTCACAATATTTCAACAGAAACCAAGAAATCGGGACTACTGTAAGAAGAGATGTTCCTTCCCATATCTGGAACCTCTTAATATTTCCGGTCGCTTGTATTGATACTATCATTCCGTGGCAAAAAGAATCCACCAACATTGAATACAGAACGATTCGGACAAATTGGACAGTATGTTCCGGGACTTCTACGAGCCACAACGACAAAACAGGTTCAATAACCACCAAAAGAGGGATGACTGTCACCTCTGTCAAGAAAAAACTGAACTTGGACGAAAGAAAAACAAGCTTATGCATATACCCCACGTCACCCTTCGCCCAAACCTTTATCATCTGTGGTCGTAATGCTATCTGGAAATTATTCACCAGTATTTTGGCACCGGCTTGTACTTGAACTGCGATTCCTCTGGCGGCATTGACAACAGGACCAAAAAAAAGGTTCATTAAAATATTAATCCCCTGAGTATACCCTACGCACGCCAATTGCCCGTTGAATGTCCAACAGGCAAATGAAAAGATTTTTTTGAACAAGATCTTATTCCAAATAATAGAAGTACTCATCTCTTCAAAATTCCTTTTACAGTATACGAAATAGATACCCCTGACAATAAAAGAAAGCATCAGTAACATAAACGAATACCAAACCAACTTGTCAAACGGAAGAATTAACAGTAATAGAACGACCACCAACTGCAATACTGCATCTGCAATGGAGATAAACGCATACGCATCCATCTTTTCATAACCGAGAATCAAAGCATTGAAGGGAACACTAAGAATTGAAATCACTGCCGAGAAAAGGCTGAATTGATAGCACCACAAGACAGCTGACTCTCTTCCAAATGGAATAATAAGTTTCTCCTGAACGAACCACAAACCGACTGATTCTCCCAAAATCAGGATAACTGCAGCCAGGATCCAATGTATTATTCTTATGGTAGAAAATACACCAAACAACTGTTCTTTATTCCCCTCTCCGAGTGCAAAAGATACAAATCTGGATGATGCGTTGCTCATACAGGCGTTTATCACACCAAGGAACGAGATGACGCTGCCAACGACATTGAATATACCGTAATCATCCACCCCAAGAACTTGGAGAACGATGCGGGAGGAGTACAGCGATATCAGGACAGTGACTACTGACCTGATATACAGGAAAAAGGAGTTATGCACTACCTTACTGTTAGCATTTTCCTCCATACCGGATATGACCCTCTATATGATTTTCATATCAATTCAACATAACGCTTAATCACAAAGCGGACATCAAACTGACTCTTGCACTTCTCATAACTGGCTTTTGACATACTCCTCTTTTCTTCCTCACTTAATTTCAAAAACTTGAGACACGCATCAGCCAACGCCTTTCCGTTTTTAGGTTCCACCAGAAAGCCATTGATTCCATTATCCACAAGTTCTCTGCATCCGGGGACGTCGGTAGTTATTATCGGTCTTCCCATTGAAGACGCCTCCATCAAGGAACGGTTAAGCCCCTCACGATAATAACTGGGCACTACTACCACCACACCATTTCTCTTAAGGACAGACGGAACATCGGTTGATTCACCCAAATAATCAACCGCTCCATCTTTGACATCTGCATCCAAAACGGACTTTACAATGCCATTGGGATTATCTTCACACAACTTCCCAAGTATTTCGAACTTTACTTCGGGGTAGAACGTTCTTACAATGCGGGCGGCCTCCACAAACTGGGCATATCCCTTGTCGTGCAAAAGACGGGCGACCATCAAGAAACGGGTCGTGGTATATGTGCTTTCGCATAACGGGTATTTCTGCATATCCACTCCTTCGCCACATTCGAACAGAAACAGTTTTTCTCTTTTGACATAGCCATCGGCCAAGACCTCATAATTCGCCCTGTTGAGAACCACAACCTTCTCAGCAACAGACAATCCGAGTCTGTAAAGAAATCTTGCCAGCCTTTTCTTTATGGAATATCCGTCAAACAGATAACCCAATCCAGCCATAAAATCAATCGTCCTTATCCCCAAATGATGCGCAGCCAACGCGCTATAGATATTCGGCTTGACTGTATAATTGATAACCACGTCAGGACTCTCCAGCCTGTACAATTTGATAAAATTCTTGAATAATCTTTGATCAGCCAGAATATTTTGTGAATTGGGCTGCATATCGATAGTTACAAACCTGCAACATCCCTCAAATCTTTTTCTATGATCTTCATCATCTTGAACTTCAGGGAAAACCAGCACCACCTCCCAACCTTTGTCTGAAAAATGGCGTATCACGTCTCCTCTGTACAAATACAATGTGTACAGATCATTATGACAAAAAACAATTTTCATCCTTCAAATCCGTTCATTTGGAACAAGTTCTTGATAAACCGCATCGTATTTGTTCACCATCTTTTGAATAGTGAACTCCTCAGCACGCTTTGCACACCTTTTTGCCACCTCATCATATTTGTCCGGAAAATCGGCAAGTCTTTGGATTTCCTCGGCCAGTTTTTCATAATCTTGATGTGGGAACAAAATACCCGCATCACCCACCACTTGAGCCAGACCTGGAATATCCGATGCTATCACCGGTTTCCCGGCAGCCATCCCCTCAACTGCACTCAGTGCAAATCCGTCAATATGGCTTGACTGAACTATTACATTTGAAGCAGCCATTATCGATGGGACATCTTTCCGGATGCCCCATAGCTTTACAACAGATTCAAGTCCACATTCCTCAATACACTTTTCAATAACCGAACGTCTTTCGCCATCCCCTATCAACCAGAGCTCAAAACGATTAGCGTCCAAGAGCCGGAAAGCGCGGATAAGGGTCTCCTGGTCTTTCTGATATCTAAACAATGCCACCATAGTAACGATAAATTTTCCGCTGTTCATTTGTGACGACAATGGTGATGCCGAACGATAATTCTCCAGGTTCAAGCCGTTTTCGATGACAATAGAATCAACTTTTGTGGGTTTTAAATATGAATCAAGCGCCTCCTTCGTTTTCTCTGATATACAAATCACCTTTTTATAACGGCCATACATCCATATATCCAGCGGACGAAAAATACGATGATTCCTCCTACGGTTTGATGTATTGTGTTCTGTTGTTACAAGAACGGTGGAGTCGGCGAAGAAAAAAGCGACGGCGGCAAATAACTGGGGTGCCGTGGTATGTGTATGTACTACGTCATAATGTCTTGACAGACGAGTTAATTTCCATATATTAATAGGATTATAGACACTGCTACGCCCAAGGCTCATTACTTCTATCTCTTCATCTGTCAGATTTTTGGTAAAGATACTCTCCTTTCCGTTAAATACTACCACGTCAACCTGATGTCCACAGTCGCGCAACAATGGTGAAATTTCTGAGACCAATTTCTGCGCACCTCCGGTCTCAAGTGATGCTATTGCCTGAAGTATTTTCATAGGATTCTGCTTGTCAAAGTTTCCAAACCATTCAACAAAAAATATTGATTACTTAGTCAATCCATAAAACTACTTAATGAATCCAAAAGGTAGTAAATAAAACCAGCCGGGCAAAAAAGAATCCCCCATCCTATCGACATATTATCCACTGGTCTTTTCTGCGATTTGAGACAAAAGAAAAACCTCCAGAAATTTATGGCCGATTTCATCTTTTGGAATATAGGTATCCTCCGGTGAAATAATTCCAAATAAAAGGTGGTCGATGCGATCGGACTGTTTCTCCGAACTTTAATAGTTGCCGCAGTTAACCCATCCTGCAGATATTCGCATATATATATTTTTTCATAAAAATAGCGGATTCTGTATTTGTCAGCTATTCGGTTATACACCAATGCTTCAGTACAAAACTTTTCTCCGGCATATTCCGGAAAAGGAAATTCACGAAGTACGTCAGTCCGAAAAACTTCTGCCATATCACCTCTTATCTTGTATTTATAGCGGAAATCCAAACTATTACAATCAAGAACTCCGAAATCATTACCCTTCCCAATTTTTAGTCCATCAGGATTTACTCTGATTCCGCAAACTCCGCAAAAAGAATGGTCATCTTTGATTGTTTCATAGTGGTATCTAATTCTCTCAATGGCATTTTCCGCAAGAAAATCATCGCTGTCCACGATAAAGAACAATTCTCCGGCAGATTCATACATCCCCCTGTTTATCGCGATGTGCTTTCCTGAGTTATCTTGTCTGAGGCAGCGTATTTGAATTGGGGCCTCCATTATCCATCTTTCTAGAAGGGCAGCTGTCCCATCAGTGGAACCATCGTCTACTATCAGCCATTCAAACTCAAGGCAAGTCTGTCTGCAGAGGCTGTCATATAGCTTCGGCAGACAGTAAGCCCTATTAAAAGTGGGGGTAAAAACCGTGACCGGTATCATATTCGAAAGAAATGTATGTCGGGATTGAATAGCCAAGTGTGATACTGCATCAGCTCCTCGTCAATTATTATTTTCTTTATCATTCCTGCCAGACACAAAAGTGCAAAGATGCTCGAAAACATACGGGCGTCACTCCTTTTTATTATTGAACAAAAATAACAAAATAATATCACGTAGGATGGGTAGAAATATGGTAATACCCGGGCCAGAACATCGCTTGACCTAAGAATTGTGATAATAGGCAACACCATTAGGAACATCTTCATAAAAAACTCGAAATGTGCATAAGTGATCTTTAGTTTTTCATAGCACTTGATAAGCAGAAACAACAACAGGTAATATTCTACTATATATAATGGACTAATCGTCAGAGTGCTTATAGAATAATAGTCAACTTTTGACTCCAAGAACGAAATACCTGCAAAAGAAGCTATTTGTGAAAGGATGTCACTCGAATAAGAAGCCAATGGCGTTAACGCACCAAAGATGATGCTCAATATAATAACACGTTTTTTTGATATGGATATCAGGAACAATGGATATACCACAAATAACACCAATGCTCCGGTGTGGAAAAGGGATAGGATGATTAGAAACAGGTAATATTTGATGGTTTCCCTTCTCTCAAATATCGGTATCAGACAATAAAAACCTGCTATCGTCAAAGCTTGTCTCAATGCGACAAATGTATAAAAGAAAAACATCTTATACATAAAGAACATCAGGAATATCCCCCAGTTGGGGATGTATCTTCGAAGCCCAATGTACATCAACGAGTAAAATATGAATGATTGGATGACGAGACAACCGCAATAGGATAATTGAAAGACATTGGCACAAATGTACATAAAAACCGCGTACCCGATATCAAACAGATACTGTTGACTCAATGCCACAAGTGGGAGGTTTCCAATAGGCTCATCAGTAATACTGGTGTAAAATGATTCATAAATGTAATAATCATATCCACCCATATTATATCGAAAACCGGAAACAAGGGCGAGCATCGTTATTGTTAATAGTGTGCATACGGATGGAATTGAACCACTGTATTTATCTTCAACAACCGCCGTGAACGCGCACATCAAAAATAGAAAAAGGCAAACGGCCATATCGGTTTAATGCGGTAGTCAGTCTCCACTGCACCATCTGCTATTCAATAGAGAGTTGGTGAAGACTGGCTATCTTTTGACTTTTAAACAAAATTCAGCACATTAGCAATGCTTTCAAAGTTGCATTTGAAAACATACAAAATTAAAAGTTCTTTCCTTTATTTCAAATCCGTCCTTGGCCGAAAAGCGTCAGCGCTTTTGCCAATACTGACGGAGGATCTCTATTCTTCGGCGTTTACAATGATGCAAACATAGTCGGGTTGGAAGATTCCTAGCATGTCGCCGAATTCATCAGCGAAAAAATCAACGCGCATCGTGACCCGATTCCTCCTTTCTCTTTTATCCCGGAAACGACTGATGAAGGCAAGGTTGTCATTGAGCTGAAGGTTTCCGCCGGTGACACGGTGCCATATTTTCTGTTTCTTGACGGTAGTAGGATGGCGTATGTACGAAAAGGAAACGAGAGTGCTCAGGCTGATTCACAGGGATTACACGGAAC
>DCIC01000053.1:35727-36089 GCA_002315825.1 Bacteroidales bacterium UBA1736
CCTTGAATTGATTGATCCGGAGAATGTGGCATCCATACGACGTAATCCCGTAATCGCTGAAGTATTCTCCCAGTTGAAGTATATGGAGAAGAGAGGAAGTGGCCTGAGGAAGATCCGTAATGAAACGGCATTGCTTCCAACTTTTACTACCGACAAGATTCCGTTCTTTCGTTCGAACCGGGTATTCTTCTTTACAACCATCCCGAATGTGAATTATGGAATGGACAGAGCGGCGCTTGAGAATTTCGCCAATTCCAAGAGGCCTGCACCGGAATATCGTCCTGAGGATGAGATCAAACTTTCAGGAACCAACCCGATAACACAAAAAACCGCCCAGAAAAACCGCCCAGAAAAAGATTGGA
>DCIC01000006.1 GCA_002315825.1 Bacteroidales bacterium UBA1736
AAGCCCCGATTTCCGAAAGCAAGGGTTCAGATGCAGGGTTGCTTCCTTTACTCACCCTGAGACCAAGTGATCGCAGGTCTTTGAGTACTTGACCGATTTGAGGGCTAAGGGGTAAAACCCTGTGTATAAAGATGCAGATGCAAAGTGCTTTGTCAGAGTAAATTATGTGAAGTGTAAAATGGATCAAATAAACGCTGGCAAGGAGTTTACTCCCGCCAGAGCAGCGGCGAGCTCGCCTCAAAGGCTCGCCTCGCTCTGTCGAGGAAAACTCCTTTTCTCTCCCTGAGGTCAAGTGCTCGCAGGTCTACGAGCACTTGACCGATTTAGGATGGACACCACGGTGTGTGACTCAAAAAATTGCGGTCGGAGTTTGAGGTCCGACCGCAATGCAATATTATTGTCCTCTGATTTTACTGAAGTAGGGCGTTGCGCTTGGCGACGAATAAGTCCTTTTGAGCAATACGGTATTCTTTTGCAGAGGCGATTGTGGCATTGAGCCTGGCTGATTCGTCATCATCAGTTAACGACCATTTATTATGCATGAATTCCTGAAGAGCAGCCATCTCATCATCATATTTTGCCAGCTCATCTACTGCTTCAAAACAATAACATCTGGCACTATAATAATTCTGCCATTGTTCTTCTGTCATCTTGCTAAAGAATAAGTCTGGATTTTGAATTAATAGATAATTAATTTCCGTACCGATAGCTTCCTCGTACTGCCAGAAGAGAGCCAAGTCTCCGCGTTCTTTGCAGGCATCGTACAAAGCCTTAATCTTTTCTGAAACGGGCGATTCACCGAGTAAATAATCAATAGAGAGCGGGCAATCTATATCTACAATTAACTTTGCAATAACCTCCTTGACATCATCACAAGGCATATCGTAAAGCTTCCTGATTGCTTGCTCCATTTCGTATATTGCCAATGCGTTTATTTTCTGTATTTTAGTTACAAGAGTATTGGCCACAGAAGGGTCCAGGAGATAATCAGGCTTCACTATTTTTTCAGCATCAGTCAACTCTAATGTCCGAAATCTAAAAGATTTTGAATAGTTATCCCAATACTGACCTGCAAACTCATCAATTTTTGCAAGCACAGTATCAGCCAATGCCTGTTTCTGCGACTGGATTTCTTCCTGTGTCGGTTCCTGAGATTTTTGTTTGTTTTTGCAAGACACTAATGTGAGTGCTGCAATCATTGCCAGAGCAATGAAAATGAAAATGAAAGATTTCTTCATATGGTTGATTATTTGATTACACCGAGTTTCTTGCCGATCTTTATGAAGGCTGCGATGGCTTTGTCAAGATGCTCCCTTTGGTGTGCGGCACTGAGCTGAACACGGATACGGGCCTGACCCTTAGGCACTACCGGGTAGTAGAATCCTGTCACGAAAATTCCCTCGTTGGCCATTTCGGCGGCAAACTTCTGGGAGAGGGGAGCGTCATAGAGCATTACGGCGCAGATGGCGCTCTGGGTGGGCTTGATGTCAAAACCGGCGGCTATCATCTTGTCGCGGAAATACTCAACGTTTTCCATCAACTTGGTATGGAGCTCATCTGACTCGGCCAGTATGCGGAAAGTCTCAATGCCTGCGGCTGCAATCATTGGAGGGATTGAGTTGGAGAAAAGATAAGGACGGGACCTCTGACGGAGCATATCGATGATCTCCTGACGGCCTGTCGTGAATCCACCTACCGCCCCTCCGAATGCCTTTCCGAGAGTTCCTGTATGGATATCGACTCTGCCATAGCAGTTGAATTGCTCTGCTACTCCCTTTCCTGTAGGACCGACCACGCCTGCCGAGTGGCTTTCGTCAACCATAACAAGAGCGTCGTATCTTTCTGCGAGGTCGCATATCTTGTCCAGAGGCGCTACATTGCCGTCCATTGAGAATACACCATCGGTGACAATGATGCGGTGTCTCTGGGCCTGTGACTCTTGGAGGACTTTCTCGAGCTCTGCCATATCAGCGTTGGCATATCTGTAGCGTACGGCTTTGCACAATCTGACTCCGTCAATGATGGATGCGTGATTGAGGGCATCTGAAATAATGGCATCTTCCTCTCCGAGTAGAGGCTCGAAAACACCTCCGTTTGCATCGAAGCAGGATGCATAGAGGATAGTGTCATCAGTGTGGAAGAAATCAGATACAGCCTTCTCGAGCTGCCTGTGAAGATCCTGCTGCCCGCAGATGAAACGTACCGAGCTCATACCATAGCCACGGCTGTCCATAGCGGCCTTTGCCGCTGCCACAAGGCGGGGACTGTCCGCAAGACCCAGGTAATTGTTGGCGCAGAAGTTCAGTGCCTTGCTGCCGTCAGCGAGTGTGATTTCAGCGCTCTGTGGTGAGCAAATGACCCTTTCTCTCTTATAAAGACCTGCTTCTTCGATGGCTTTCAGCTCATTGCGAAGATAATTTTGGAATTTACCGTACATTTTTGTGGTATTACTGATTGAACAATTTCTTGCGCAGCTGCTTGATCATATCGACTGTCATTGTGTCAAGGTCATATGAAGGGGTCCATCCCCATTCTTTACGGGCGCAGCTGTCGTCCATCTTGTCGGGCCAGGAGTCGGCTATGTGCTGGCGTACCGGGTCCACGGAATAGCGTATCTTGAACGAGGGGATGACCTTCCGGATAGATGCCGCTACACCTTCAGGGTCGAAACTCATTGAAGCGATATTGAAGGAGTTTCTGTGGAGCAGATAGGTGGGCTTTGCCCTCATAATGTCAACTGCGGCCTTGAGCGCATCCGGCATATACATCATATCCATATAGGTGCCGGGAGCAATCGGGCAGACGAATTCTTCACCCTTCACTGCCGCATAGTATATTTCGACTGCGTAGTCGGTGGTGCCGCCTCCGGGGAGGGTGGTGTAGGATATCAGGCCGGGGAAACG
>DCIC01000099.1:0-3330 GCA_002315825.1 Bacteroidales bacterium UBA1736
GTTCTAAAAACTGCATCGGCAAGTAGCATTCATTTATTCTTTGGCTCACTCAATCGTCCTAGCCTTCACAGCCGGATCATGATTAGCCAATACCGCCACACAATCGGGAGAGAGGCTTTGCTCGCGAACCCATTCAAGTGAACTGCGTTGCTGTTGTTTATCGATGCTGATACCGGGCACAGGGTTACCGAGGCACTTCATCTGAGCAAAAGGGTTGTACTTTCCCCCGGGGCTCATATCCCGGTGCCAGCCGGTATCCACCAGAATCATTTTTCCGCTCGGATGCTCAATCAAGTATGTTGAAACTGGCAGCGAAAGCCATTCCTTCTTTGGCGTCAGAACTCCAGATGCTTTGATGATGTTGCAATTCTAGCCTCCGAATGGAAGATCAGGCGAAACGTGTACGTTGCCGGTATGTATTATGTGAATTTTCATAAGCCATATTTGTCCAACCTGTCTTCAAACATCGCAAGCTCACGCTTCTGAACGCCAATTTTTGTAGCGAGAGACCTCCATTGGGAAACAGCCTTTGTGACTTCGGCTGCGATGGACTCGGCATCTGTTCGACGAATCATATAATCTTCCGAAACGTCAAGTAATAAACTGAGGTCAGCCTTGCTTGATGATGAAGAAACAAGGATACTTTGATACTCATTGGACGTCGGATTCATGTCGTATGCCGGCGACAATGTCCAACCACGGGGAGTAAGCAGAAATCCGTGATTGCGGAAGTGGTCATCACTATTACCGACACAGATGTTGAAAGCGACTCTTCGGTAGAGTTCCCGCAGATTCTGCTCCACATTGCAGCATCCCTGGATGATGAAATCCACAATGTCAAGATAACCGTTGCCTGTGCTTGCATTACAACCATCGGTAAGGCCAAGCAAAGTCATGCATGAAGCGAAATGTATACGTTTACCATCTGCAGTCCGATCAAAACGCCTGGATAGAAGAGTGTGATAGTTGTTGTCGGATTGTAATACACGTGTATTCGCTGCATTGATTCCCGCCTGCTTGGCAAGAAGATGACAGAAATGCTCCCATAGGGCTACATCATAATCATCTTTTCTTGATGGGAATTTTGCCACATACAGCACCTTGTTCTCATCCACAACACCAGCCTTTGGACGGGCACCACCAAGGGATGTTCCCGGGTGCACAAGTTGCTGTATCCACTTCTTTTCCGGCAAAACGTTTGCTTCCTCGCTTCGTTCAATCTCCCCACTGGCAACGGCAAGCTCCCTGATGCTGGTAATGGGAGGAATGGAAAAACTGTTCTCTGTGCAGATGAAAGGACCGTCTGGAGTCTCCTTGAAACGAAAACCTCCGATGCGACTATAGTCGTCAATGCCCGTTAGATAGTCGAATGATGACAGTCGCCTTACAGGACGTTTCTCTTCTGTTGCCTCAATTTGCTCCCTTCGGTTAAGCAGAGTTCTGCCCCATCTGTCTGGCAATGCATCTGCAAAACAACCAAAGATATCTCGTTCGGGATTGGTATATTGCTGACCGGGGTAGTTGCGGAGGTCATCGCTTAGAAACAGATTGCCGTACTTGCTCAGCCACTGCTTGTCATAGCAGAAACCGTATGAGTCATTGCCACGAAGAGATTCGTAACTGAGTTCTCCGATGAACATTGGAGATGTGAGCCAATCAAAATCGGCATATACATAAAGCTTTTTCATGACTTATACCTTTTTTGAAGCCCTCTGTCTGGTTGTCAATGCGATATCCTGCAACTGGCGTCCCAATTCATCTTTCTGAGCAAGTAGCAGAATGTCGTCTTCAAGCTGCAGGGCATAGAGAACTCGCAGGTAGATGCCGATGGCAACAGTTGAAGAACCTTTTTCGATCCTTGCAACGGTCAGTGGAGAACATGTGGCACGCTCAGCAACCTGAGCTACACTCAGATTCCTACGCAGGCGAGCAAGCTTTATCTGCTCGCCTACCACATGCATTTTTTCCTCAAGTTTTCGGGGAAGTTTAGTTCCCATTGTTGACTTCGCCATATACCATAAATAATAATAACATATGCAAAGTTAATACAATTTATTTATTTTATGATATATTGACAGTATAATTTCGATTTCAGGGTGTTCGACTCCCCTTCCGAACTTCGTGAAGCACTCAGAGTCCAGAGCAAATAAAAGAGCACAAGAATATTTGGGATGATCATCAAAAAGAAACAAATGTTTTTGACACTTTGGGCGTTTATGGCCGTGTCCCTGAAAGTCAAAAATACGGAATTCAATTAGACCATCATAAGATATTGGAGAAATACCATGACGAGAGCATCGTCGTCTTGACAATCCTTCATGAGATAATGCATGCTGCTATGGAAACTGGCACTATTCCCGATGGTAGTTATTGGTATTACAAGGAGGAAGCATATGCAAATGCCTTTGCTCTCAAACTTCTCAAAGATTCAAAGTGGTACGATAGTGCGTTTGCATTCGTACAAAAGCAGCCAACAGGATATAATGCCGCTGCTTTACTGGTGGAGGAACCGCTTTCTATGGATGATTGGCGTAAGGAGAAGAAGAAGAAACCAGAAAGCATTGTGGAAGAAGAACAGCAGAATTGGCTTAACAGGTATGTCAAATAATATATCTTTGTCGAACTAGGCAGTACCGCCAATCAAAGTGGGTGGTTATCGAAATCCTTCCGAATTCAGGGAAAGTGAGATAAATCTGTATCACTTATATCATAGGTTTACCCAAGAATAGCATCAGAGAGCGCCGCGAGAAGAGAATAGTCACTCTCCTTCATCCTTCCTCTAAGAGTCACTGTGTCACCCTTTATCGATATACCTTTCATTCCTTCAAGCATTTTATTCATCTCTCTTGCTGCACAAGGCGCCCACGATCCGTTTTCGATCAGGGCCACTTCCTTATTCTGCCAAGCCTTGATGGATAGATGATGGAGAAAGTCATACATGGGCGGGAAGAGTCCACCATCGTAGCTGGACGCAGCTAACACCACTTTACCGTAGCGGAAAGCATCCTCGACAGCCTCAGCTTGATCTTCCCTGCAAAGGTCACTGATTGCAACCTTGGGGCAGCCCTTTTCGCGAAGGATTTCTGCAAGCCTTTCTGCCGCTTCGGCAGTACATCCGTGAATTGACGCATATGCAATGAACACGCCTTCGGTTTCAACTCCGTAGCTGCTCCAGATGGAATATAACCTGAGGGATTCATCAAGTTGTTCTCCTTTCAGAATAGGACCGTGCAGCGGAAGAATCTGATTGATTTCAAGAGAGGAAACCTTCTTCAGCATAGTTGATACTGGAATGCCGTACTTTCCGCAGATGTTGAAGTAGTACCGCCT
>DCIC01000099.1:3341-3498 GCA_002315825.1 Bacteroidales bacterium UBA1736
TTGCTTCGCAAGCCCAGTCATCCGGGTCGGCATCATAAGTTCCGAACTTTCCGAACGCGTCGGCGCTGAAAAGGACCTTGTCCAGAGAATCGTAGCTAACCATTACTTCCGGCCAGTGTACCATAGGAGCCATGGTGAAAGTAAGGACGTGCCTGCC
>DCIC01000003.1:0-9009 GCA_002315825.1 Bacteroidales bacterium UBA1736
TGCCATATCTTTTTGGCCATATGCAATTCGGCCTGCAAACAAACTACCATTCTGCAGCATAGTTCTGGCCCCGATGATATGGTTCAAAAAGAATACGGTTATAATTGATTGCACTTATTTCTTACCCATTCCATTACAACTCTGTGGTAATACGGTGTTTTAGGTAATCGTTCAAATCATTATAATCACAGTATAGATTGCCCATATAATATACTTTTGCACCCAAGACTTGTTTGATTTCTGCAAGTGCATTGTCTCCAGCTTTGTCGTTATCCAGGTAACAGTAAACTCTGGAATAGACATCCATGAACGGAATTGCCTTCTGTACGATTGATGTGGAATTAAGGACTATACAATCGCATGGGGTGTCCTGTGTGATGACCTTGTCCCCTTTGATAAATAGTGCCTGATAGGAGAGGAAGTCCATAAAGCCTTCAAATACATAGCAATACTCAGTGCGTTTTTCCTTTTCGACAGAAATGATACTTGGTGCTTTCACCCCATGGCATCCCTTGAAGTATGGATTTCTGATCTCCATACCTCCAAGGATGTTCATGAAGCACAGACCGAAATATTCCTTGCTGTATATGGTGTAATGTACTTCCTTGCAGTATCTGGTTCCTATGTCAACTGGAATAGACCTGGACATCAGGTAGCTTAGTAGAGCCCTGTGAGTCAAAGGCTCAATTCGAACGTCCCTTATGTCTGATTCATCAGGACGTTTTGGGTTAAGGTAAGACTTCTTTATTAAATTGTCTCCAACAGGAACGCCTGACCCGAATGCATTATACTGATCTTCAAGCCATAGAAGTGCCGAGTGCAAAGTGCAGTTGCCTCTCAGCTCAATTGCCAGGTCGATGATGTTGCCCCCTTTTGAATCGCCAAAGTCACGCCATATGTTCTTTGTGGTTGAAACAGAGAACGAGGCTGTCCTTTCCTGACGGAATGGGGATTTATACAGCCACTGCCTTCCTCCCTTCGTTTTTGCAACGGGATTATGACCGAGGTGTGCAAGGAGGTCTGTTATCTTTATCTGTTTAATCTCTTCAATGTTCATGAGAAAATCTTAACTGGTTAAGAGTGGAATATTTATATGATAGTAGGTACAAATAGAATAGTTCCCTGTACACATGAGGGGTGTCTTAGCATGTGTTTTTGCAACCAGTTTAATGGTTTGATTCACCTATGCACACCCAACTGGACTAAACCGCTTTCATAGATTGACAACTGGTGTATAATGGAATGTCCTGTTGTACACGTATCCTTTCCCTTCCTTCTGTACAATCTTGTTCTTGACAAGGAACTTCAGGAGATTGACATGAACATTTCTTGACCTCTCGAACCCGATACTTGCATATCCGACTCCAAGCCTTTCAAGCATCGGCGTGTAAAGAAGGGGAATGGTAGTTTCTCCAAATGCTACATCCAGAGCCTTTCTGTGCAGTTCCTCAGCCATGATCTCATAGTCGAAGTTGCGCTTGCTCTTCTTAGGCTTCAGGTCGATGCCTTCTGCAATCTCTGGTAGGCCTTCCTCGTTGATCTTGAATGCGAACGGAGTGAACTCCTTGTCTCGGATGAGAGAAGCATGGACTTCACTGACGCTTCCGTCGTTCTCATTCTTTGTAATCTGAAGAATGGTCTCAGCCTTGTGGTTCAGTTCGGTTCCGATATGACCTCTGACATTGTCGTCTCCCTTGTTCAGATGGAGTACGGTGTGGATATGGATGTTGTACTTGCTGGTCCATCTCATCAAGTCGCCAATGACTTCTCCAGATTCTGTTGATGAGTTGATGTCAAACAGCAGGTCTCTAAGACCGTCAATGACAACAAGACCGACTTCCGGATTACGGGCAAGTGAGTAGTCAATGAACTGCTTCCTCTCGGTGGGGTTTAGCTCACGGAGCATCAAGAATTTGATCTTGTCATTGTCCTGCTTAGGAGGGTATCCGGCGAGCCTGTTGATTCTCTCTAGGACCTTGTGGCAGTGGTATGAGCTCTGCTCAGTGTCGAAGTAAAGCACTTTCTGTTTGCCTTCAGGAAAGGATGCCTCATAGTTAAGGATCTTTCTTCCTGTAAGTGCCGATGCCACGATAGCACATACATTGAAGGTCTTCTTTGACTTGCCCTTACCTGTGGATGCGCTGAAATTGCCAAGCGTGCTGATGGTTGACTTGTCTATATGAATCACCTCTGGAGGTGTGGTGTACTGGTCAGTTGCCTTTATGAGGATCTTGTTCCAGATGATGGAGAAGTTGTCTTCCGTTATTCTTGTTTCCATGTCTACTGATTTTTGTTCGTTGATTTCCATGAGTCAAGGCTGTCCCTGTCAAACAGCATCTTCCTCTTTAGCCTGTGATAGGTTATCTGATTATATTTCGCGAGATAATAGAGCCTGCTGAGAGGTATGCCCAGATACATGGCTGCGTCTTTGGCCTGTATCATGCCAGTGTAATCTGCGGGCGCTCTGGAAGGTGGGGAAGGTTTTTCTGCTGGTACATGGCTGGAGCATGTCATTGAATCTACCTTCTCGGAAAGCATCTGAACCTTGAAACACAGGTCCTGGAACTCCTGTCTGCTTATCCTTTTCATGTCACCTGCCATTACTGTTCTTCTCCTGCTCTTCCTTTTCAATCTGCTCCTTCAGCTCCTTGTTGCATGGGATCCTGAATCCGCTGAGCCAGTTGTCAAGGTCTTCTTTCGTGAAGTAGTAGAACTTGCTTGGAGGTGTGAAGAAGGTGATGTCGCCTCTCTTTGCAGCCTCCAGAAGTGTGAACTTGCTCATAGAGACATATGCGGCAGCCTCATTGGTAGTGAGGTAGGTCTTGCACAGATAGATCTTGTCCTCTATCTCCATAAGATGGCTGGTCAGTTCCTCCAGGTTCTTGAACCGGCTCAAGTATCCCTCCACTTTCTTGAACTTTTCCAGGATCTCTGCCAGCTCGCCTTCCTTTTTCAATAGCTCCGGAATCCCGCTGACCTGCTCGATAAGCTTTACGATTTGCTCTGAATTTAATTCCATAAACTGTCATTCTTTAATGGTTACTAATAGAAAAGCCACCCGTAGGCATCGGCTTACGGATGGCAAAGTTATTCCGGGGTCATGTCCCTTAGAAAGAATCTCAGGGATAGCGGGGAGCAATCCCTTTCGTTATCCCTAAATTCAACTGTTTTCGGTTTGAACAGGTGTCAGACTCGCTTGTTTTATCATTTTGACAAGAGTCTCTATCTTGTTCTTTATCGGGTTGGTACTGCAGTTGATCCTGTCCAGGGACTGGGCTATGTTGTGTGCAGAAAGGGGAGAGTCAGAGGCGGAACTGTAGATAAGGTTGTTCTTCTCGATGATCTGCTGGTAGTTCCTGCATATGAGACCATAGGAGTCGAGCTGGCTGAAGAAGTAAGCCAGATGCTGGTTGACCTTTGATTTGAGATGGGGATTCGCCACGGGCATGCATTTATTGAAGAGCAGTTCCATGTCAGAGTCTGTCACCATTGAGGTGAACAGCGGGATTGCATTGGCGGCGGCAGTTATTGCTGATATTGTCTGAGGACTGAAATGGCACTGGAAGTCCGACGGAGATTGCGACGGTTCAGGATGGTTCCTGAGAAGAATGGTTCTCATGCATTCGATGAAATTGTCCCATGAGAGGGGACTGAGGGAGTAGTGCCTTACTACCTGCTCGTATCTCAGAAGGTTCTGGATACGGCCCAGATTGACCTGGTGGTCATTCCTGGATCTGGCATCTGCAGAGTCGACGTGCATCCTTGAATTGATGAAGTCCTGGCTGAATGACTTGTAGTCAAAGCCGTTTTCGACCACTGCTGTTGTGTACATGCCCATGGCTTCCTGCCAGAGCTTGAACAGGCCTTCCACGCCGGTGTAGGCCATTCCTGCGTTCTTTCTCTGAGCGTCATCGCTCAAAAAGAGAGATGAAAGAAACGTTGTTCTTCATAAATTGTAATTGTTTAATTGTTATTATGTAGCAAAGCCCTTCCGGTAAAATGGAAGGGCGATGCCGTTATCTTTTCAGTCTGTCTTTTTGCACTTGCTTATGATCCTGTCTATAAGAGGGATGAACTCATATCTCTCCGGATGGACTATAAGAACATGGCTTTTGGTCTTGAATGTCCCGTGGTTGAGAGTCTCATTGTTCACGGTGAACCATGTCACGGTCATGTTCCAGAGGTTAGCGTTCCTGTCTGAAAACAGAGCCTTCATGAAATAGGCGAGTGAATAGGCGGATCCGGACCAGTTGATTGGATGCGGAGGTATGTTTACCAGTCCCTGAACTGCAAGGAAAGACTCCTCATTCACATTCTTGTCCAGGAACTCGTGTTTCTTGAGAAGCTTGCAGAGGCGTATTGCCTGATCCGGGTTAAGAGGTGACTCCAGGGTCTTTTCATGTCCTGCACGAGTCTTTATGGCGCTGTTGAAGTCCACTTCCGGATAGATCTTGGCTACCTTGTATATCTCTCTACCTCTAGTAATAGGTATATCTCCTTTTGAAAGCCTCTTGTCGCCGACATTCCACTGCTTCTCGAAATGACACCATCTGCTTCTGACCTTGGTACCTTTAATTATATTGACCGCATATGCAATCAGTTTCAGCTGGTAGATTTTCGTTCCTTTGGCGGGCTGGAACTCCTTGGTCAGCAGTCCGACTCCAACTGCACGACTCAGAAGATCCTCAGTCTGCTTGTCACAGAGTTCGTTAATGAGGTATGGATGCTTTCTTCTGTCTTTTTCCAGCTTGATCGCAATCTCTCTCATTGCATCAATGGCATCTGACAGGTCAATCATCATCTCCTGTAGCTCTACATCTACAAGACCGTCTGCGAACCTTCGTATCTCCGAGGTCTCCACCATGCACAGTATCTGGTTATATAGGATGGGGTCCTTGTCCTGGGAGATATATTGTGTGAGGTCCTCTTTGGCCTGCTTCAGGTTGATGTCTACATCTATATCTATTTCAAAAGCGTCCTCGATGTCAGCGATACTCTCAAGCTTGACTGCCTGGGCAATCTTCTTGGAGATCATGTTTATCAGGGCTATCGCCATTGCCGCTTCGTGTCTTTTCATGGCAGGGCTAGTCTTTGAATAGTTCTGTAAGGACGGAAACGGCAGACTGCTTCTTCTTGTCAAGCACATGTGCGTAGATGGCTGTAGTCTGAAGCTCGCGATGTCCAAGAAGCTTGGACACGGTGTAGATGTCCGCTCCAGAGTTAAGCAGCATCACGGCGAAGGTGTGTCTGCTGCAGTGGAAGGTGAAGTCCTTTGTGATTCCTGCAGCCATGGCCCAGCGCCTGAGTTCAAGTGATGTCTCGCTGCTGTACTTGAAGAGCGGGAACACAAGTTCGTGTGACTGTGCATCGCCTCTCTGACCGATGTATTTCTCTGCAGGCTTTGGAATGTCCAAGTATTCCTGGCCGCCGGTTTTCTTCTGCTTGTATACAAGCCTTGTGTAGCCGTCGAACTTCTGGACCTCGCCCCATGTGAGCTTCATGATGTCACTCTTTCTAAGACCGGTGAAACATCCGAACAGGAAAGCCCTCTTCAGTTGCGGATATCTGCACTCGGTTGCTTCAAGGCTCTTCACCTCTTCTACAGTGAGATACTGGCGCTCTGTATCGGGAACTCTGAAGCCGATGACTGTGTCAGCAGGATTGAAATCAATGATGTGCTCCTTGAAAGCCCTGTTCAGGCAAGCCTTCAGTTTGTTGAAGTAGGATACCTTGGAGTTTTGCGACAAGCCGTTGAATCCGGACTTGGTCGGTTTGATGCCTTTCTTGTGAGAGTCTTTCTCTACAGTCTCGAGATACTGCTTGAATCCGATCACCCATTTTGGCGTGATGTCGGCAAATCTCGTGTTCTCGGTGCAGTAGCATTCAAGGTATCTGAGACAGCTCTTCCAGTTTCCCCAGTTGCCCTGTGAGTCAGGGTTTCCGTGTCTCTCTTCTACCATGTCCCTATAATACTGAAGGAAGAGTGTATTAGGGCCGTCATTCTCTCTTTTCTTGGATCCAAAAGCTACCTGTCTTTCCTTTTTTAGACGGTAATCTTCTGCCTTGAGAAGTGTGATTCTGTTCTTTTGCTTTGATTCCCAGTCTTTTCCGGGCAGAAGCATGAGACCAAGTGACTCGCGCATTCTCTTGCCATCAAGGAAGTAGTCAAGGTACAGGGTGGTATTTCCGCTGTCCATCTTTCTTTTTCTAAGCTTGACCAACTGGTCATCTGAGGCCATTGTCTTTGTCTTCATACGTCGAAGTAGTTAAATGATTAGTAATACTTTATCGTTATGAAAACCGGAACACTGTAATCTGGGGCAGTATTTATTTACAACAAAAAGTCATATAAACCTGATTTTCGGTGCAAAAATAGATAAAATTCAGATACATTCCAAATTATTGCGGTTACTTTTGCTGAATTTAACTTTTAAGTGTTAAGTTTAATAATGTACTGATAACCAATAATGTACTAAATGACATAAGTTTGAATTAGTGTCGAATAGAATAAGCACATTTAACGGAACTATGAGATGTTTGTATTTGTTGAGAATATCAGTTTCTGTAGTAATTTGGTTACTTTTGGGCATTTTGTGACAAAAACAGCTCATTTTTTGTCACACCTGTGACAGGAAGTGTGACAAAATGGGCTATTTCGTATGATATTTGAAATTATACTGAGAATACGGAAACAAGCTGAACCTAATCGTAATAAATTAGAATTCAGCTTGTTTCAAGTAGTTTTAACTAGTTAGAGTACCATTTTGAGTACCATTCTTACTTCCCGATGCAAAAATTAGAAAAAATGGTTCCTAAGACCTCGTCGGTGGTGATGTCGCCGGTGATGGTGCCGAGGTGGTGGAGGACTTCACGAAGGTCCTGGGAGACGAGGTCGGTTGGCACGTTGGTAACAAGACCCTGACGGACAGACGAGAGGGAAGTGGATGCGAGGCGGAGAGCCTCGTAATGACGAAGGTTTGTAACGAGGACAGATGATTGATTATCTGTGCGGTTGGTCTGGATCATCTTAAGCGTTGACTTAATTTCGTCAACTCCTTCTCCGCTGAGCGATGAAACCTTCAGGAAATACGAATGAAGGTGTTGACTGTCAAGAGATGATACACAAGAATCTATACGGTTACATAATGTATCGTCCGAAAGAAGATCAATCTTATTGAGAATTACGATAATATACTGCTCTTCAAGATTGATTTTCCGATATATATCATTAAGTTCCTGAAGCAATGATTCAAAATCCTTACTGCTGTCCAATACAGCCATAACAATATCCGCCCCGTTCACTTTTGTCAACGACCTTTCAATCCCCATACGCTCAATGACCTCCTCGGTATCACGAAGCCCGGCGGTGTCAATGAGACGGAAAAGAAACGAATCCACGACCAGTCTTTCTTCAAGGGTATCCCTTGTTGTTCCCGCAATATCCGATACAATAGCACGGTCATCCTGCAACAGGCTGTTGAACAATGTGCTCTTGCCCGAATTGGTGCTTCCGGCAATCACGACCGGGACTCCGTTTTTCAAAGCATTTCCAAGCCGGAATGACCCTATCAACCGCTTGATATGATCGTCCACAAAGTCAAGCAACTCAATAAGTTCTCCTCTATCGGCAAAAGTCACTTCTTCCTCCGAAAAATCAAGTTCAAGCTCCATCAGCATAGTCATTTTCAGCAATTTATCCCGAAGAGTCTTTAGCTCGGAAGATATGCCTCCCTTCAACTGATTCATCGCCAAACGATGAGAGCAGCGGTTTTCTGAAGCTATCACATCCGCCACGGCTTCGGCCTGAGCCAAGTCCATCCGAGCATTGATAAAAGCCCTTTGTGTGAATTCACCGGGGTCGGCACTCCGTGCACCAGCGGCAATGAGCAAACAAAGAATCTCAGAAACTATATAGCTGGAAGAATGGCAGCTGATTTCTACACTGTCCTCTCCGGTATATGAATGCGGCCCACGGAATAGGGTTACAACGACCTCGTCGAGTAAAGCCCCGTCATTGTCGTTAATGCGGCAAAAACAGGCACTATAGCCCTTCATAGAGCTGATGTCTCTGTCAAGAATACGGCCGGCAACTGATATGGCCTCAGGGCCTGATATCCTTATCAATGAAATGGCACCTGTCCCCGGGATGGTGGCAGGTGCACATATGGTATCGGAAAATCCTTTGCTCATCTAGTCGCGGGGACTTACTTTGTTCATATTGTCCAGGAAATCCTGGTTGGTCTTGAACTCGTCCATATGCTGGAGCATAAAGGACATTGCCTCCGCAGGATTCATCTCAGAAAGAATCTTTCGCAGTATCCATATCCTGTTGGCGGTGGACTTGTCAAGGAGCAGGTCGTCGCGTCTTGTACTTGAAAGCAGTACGTTGACAGCAGGGAAGATACGGCGGTTGGCAAGGTTGCGGTCAAGCTGGATTTCACTGTTTCCGGTCCCTTTAAACTCTTCAAAGATCACATCGTCCATCTTTGATCCAGTCTCCGTAAGAGCCGTGGCAATGATGGTGAGCGAACCGCCTCCTTCAATGTTTCGCGCGGCTCCAAAGAATCGCTTCGGCTTCTGAAGAGCATTTGCATCCACACCTCCGGAAAGAACCTTGCCGGATGCGGGCTGTACAGTATTGTATGCCCTTGCAAGACGGGTAATCGAGTCGAGAAGAATAACCACGTCGTGCCCGCACTCTACAAGTCTGCGTGCCTTTTCAATAACCATATTGGCAACCTTCACGTGTCTTTCTGCCGGCTCATCGAAAGTGGATGCAACCACCTCGGCCTTTACGCTTCTGGACATATCGGTAACCTCCTCGGGGCGCTCGTCTATGAGGAGCACAATTTCGTATACTTCAGGGTGGTTGTCCGCTATGGCATTGGCAATGCTTTTCAAGAGCATTGTCTTACCGGTTTTGGGCTGAGCTACTATCAACTGACGCTGTCCCTTGCCGATGGGCGCAAACAGGTCAACGATGCGGCAGGAAACGTCATTCTGATGGCC
>DCIC01000003.1:9091-28194 GCA_002315825.1 Bacteroidales bacterium UBA1736
TCCCTGATAAACTCCGGACTGCGGCCATTGATGTATTTTATCTTTACGAGAGGGAAGTATTTGTCACCCTCCTTTGGCGGACGAATCTCGCCGGTGACCGTGTCGCCGGACTTAAGCGCATTGGACTTGATCTGATTCTGAGAGACATAGATATCATCGGGAGAGTTCAGATAATTGTAGTCAGATGAACGGAGGAAGCCGTATCCGTCCGACATTATTTCAAGTACTCCTGTCGCCTCCACCGTACCTTCGAAGCGGGGAGCTTCCTGCTTGGGAGCATTGCTCTGCTGCTGGCTCGGCTGAGGATTGGGATGCTGATCCTGACGCCTGTTTTCCTGTTTGTTGCGATCCTTCTTGCTCGTCTGGGGCTGATTCTGCTGCTGTGGCTGCTGGTCAGAAAGCTGAGTTTCAGGACTCGGAGCCTGCTGCTCAGCATTTACCCTCTTTCTGCGTCCCCTCTTCTGGGCGGGAGCGGGAGCTGCAGCGGCAGGTACAGGAGCAGGGGAGAGCGCAGGTGACGGGGAGTCTGCGGCCAATTCCACATCTGCAACCTTGGGCGAGGCTGGAGTGTCAGTTGCTGGCACGGCAGCTTTCTTTCCCGGCTTACGTCCTCTTTTTGAGGGTTTGGGCTCTTGCTGAGGTTCAGTTGCGGCGGACGCCTCACTTGTCTGGACACTTGTCTGCTCTGGCTTTGCCTCCTTTGCTATTCTTTCTCTTTTCTGGCGAGGCCTTCTCTGTCTGGGCTCTGAGGGTGTTGGATTTTTGGCGGTTTCATTGGCGAATTCATCCAAAAGGGCATACATCAGATTTTCGCTGTCCATTTTCTTGTAATTCTTGATTTTGTACGAAGCGGCCAATTCTTCCAATTGCTCGCGGTTCATGTCTTTCAGCTCGTAAAGAGTACGCATATTGATAGTTAAATTTAAATATTCTTTATTGATTGTCCCAGTAAGAACTTGATTTTTTGAATCTGAGGATATCCGCAAGTGCGGAAGCATTCGCGGCGATTCGGAACGAATAGGACTGCCATTGTCCGGTCGGAACCCACGACACGGAAATATTAAAACAGTGAAGGTCGTAGCTGGCACTGATCTGTGTCGTTGTCAGCTTGAGCGACATAAAGTCAAATCCCGAATTGAAATTTATGGAAAGCTTCGGCGTAGCCTTGATATTGCCGGACACTCCGAGGGTCTGAGTAAACTTATTGACGGTCTTCAGCTCATTGTTGGCATACGAATAGGATTTGTTGTAGCTGAAGGAATAGTTGAAATTCAACGACCAGGGAGAATTGGGATTGGTGTAGTATAGCCATCCTCCCGGGATATATTCGCCTGTTATAGGGTGATAATATACTCTGTTGTACGATGAGGCGTCTCCTTTCGTATTGCCGCCTCCGCCGCCACGGTTCTGTCCCTGTCCACCTCCTCCAGCGCCCCCGTTACCTCCCGCAGCGCCGCTTCCATCATTTCCCGCCATTGATCCTTTACCGCTGATTGCATATGAAAGGGAAGCGCTAGCGTTTGTAAGACGCACTAGTTTACCGGTCTCAAGGACATTGAACCTGTTTATCTTCTTTCCGGTCTTGTCGATTGCATAGGGGTCCAGATTGAGGTTGCCGCTGATACTGATCTTCTCAAAGATGGACGTGGACATAGTGATTCCGATGTTGCTCAGATTCAACGAATCGGCGAGCATATTATAACTGCCGTTTATGTTGAGCTGGTCGATGAGCTTCACTTTCTTGACGCCGCTCCCCGTCGTATCGGCAAAATTCTTGACTTTAGCCTCGAGATTGTTGCCTATCTGGAAACTGATACTTCCGTTCTTTCCCTTTCCGGGGGCGGAATATATCTGCCCTGAAAATCTGTTGTATTCATATTCGTGGAATACTCCTGATGTATCGGTGTATTGGAGCGTGCGCCAGCCGTTTGCCGCCGTGCCCAGTTCCGGGCTGTAAGAAAGGCTCATGCTGGGCGTGATGACGTGTCTTATGGCCTGCAGCTTGTGGTATTTGCCAAAATTGAACATACCGTAGAGCCTGGTGCTCATCGAGATGGCTCCGGAATACGTTTGCGTGATACCGAAAGTGTTGAACGCCTTGCCCTTGATTTCCTCCACCTGATTGGTCTCGGGATTGTACTGATACTCGGAGTCACGGAAGAACCAGTTCATTCCGTAGCTCACGGAAGGATTGACATTCAGATACTTAAGCACGGTAAAGTTGGGAAGTCCGATGCTGAAGTTGTGGGTCATTCCGTTCTGGAACTTATCCAGCAGGCTGCTCGGGTTGCTGAATTCGGCAGCTTTGAAACTGACCTTGTTCTGCAGTGAAGTGCTGTATCCGATAGAGAATTTTTCGTAGAACTTCTCGGCTCCCACCCTGTTCTTCTTTTTGAAAGGATAGATGGTGCTCATCGAGAAAGTTACGTTAGGCAGAGTGAATGTGTACGAACTGTCCCGTGAATTCTGGCTATGCAGTCCATTGATGGACAAGTTGAATTTCCCGCCCCAGTTGCGCGAATAGGATATTGATGATGACGCCTGATTCTGAAGAGCCTCGGAAACCGAACGGGAGTTGTATTTGTTGTTAGAAGGACTGGAGAAGTTTACTGACGCTGAGAATGTGGACCCCGGCCGTGATTTTTGATCCTGACTGTGGGACCACTTGATAGCAAGGTTCTTGCTCTGGAAAAATTCTTCTGTGCCTCTTTCACCCGTCTGGTCATTGGAGTAAGTGAAGTTGAAATTGCCGTTAAACTTGTAATTGACCTTGTATCTTGAGTTTACGTCAATAGCCCAGGAACCCATAGTGTATAGGTCGCCTGTCACCGACAGGTCAAAATGCTCTCCGAACACAAAGTACATACCCGCATCGCGCATATAGAATCCACGGGTCTGCTCCTCACCGAAGGTAGGCATCAGAAGGCCTGTGGAACGCTGCGGCTTCTGGGGGATGAATCCGAAGGGGAGTCCGACCGGAATGGTGACATCCTCGATAACTGGAAATGCGGGACCGAACACTGTTTTCTGAGTGGGCTCGGTGATTATGGCCGCATTGGTCAGCTTCATATAATAATGTGGATGCTCATCGTCGCACACGGTGTATTTACCCTTTGTGATATTGATGGACTTGTCCGGGAACATCTTGATGTTCTGTCCCTGGATGATACCCTCGTTGTCGGTGGTGGACATATTGGTGATACGGGCCTTGCGGCTGTTGAAATTGTAGCGCACCTCGTCCATTTCATATTTGTCCTTTCCCTGCTCCATAACGGGACGTCCTTTCCAGGATGCTGAGGTGGAATCGTATGTGCCGCGGGCAAAAACGATTCCGGTGCTCATATCATATTCCATATAGTCTGCCGTCAGCTTGATATTGTCATACTCGACGGTGACACCACCATAATAATATATGAGTCTGTTGCCGTTGCTGAAATCTTCCACAATCGAGTCACCGGCGCTGGTGAAGGCCGGCAGCTTGATGGAACTCTTGTCCAGAAGGGAGAGTGAGTCGGCTCTGACAAGGGAATCGGCTCTCATCGTGGAGTCTCTCTTGTGCAGGGCGGCAGAATCCAGCTGTACTTCTTCAATATTGACATCCTTCTTCTCACCACGAGCCGTTCTGCGCCTTGCGCGTCGATCATTTTGGGAGAGAATTTCAGAACTTGCCAGAAAGAAGATAAAAAGGGCGACAAGTATATATTTGAAATATTTAGAATGCAATTTATTTCGTAAATTTGCAACGCAAAAATACTACTATTTTGCAATAATTCAAATATCCCGGATGAAAACAAAGCATTTGCTTTTAATATCTTTTATTTTTCTGATTCCTGGAACCGGAACCCTTCTGGCCCAGCAGAGCGAAGCTACTTCTTTGACACTTAATTCTGTAGTGATTGACCCAGGTCACGGAGGCAAAGATCCGGGAGCGATGAGCCAGGACAGAAAGACCAGCGAAAAGGATCTGACCCTAAAGATTTCCAAGGGCCTTGCTGCAAAGATCAAGGAAGCCTACCCGTCAGTGGAGGTCCTCCTTACGCGCGAATCCGACAAATTCGTCGAGCTCGACACCAGAGCGCGGATTGCCACCGAGGCAAATGCCAACCTATTCATCTCACTCCACATCAATGCCACTACATCAAGGAGCATCCACGGATTTTCAGTGTACACCCTCGGCCAATCCTCCAACAAGAACAAGGACACATACGCGTTCAATATGGAAGTCCTCAAGCGCGAGAACTCCGTAATCTACCTCGAAAACGATGCGACCAAATATCAGGACTATGACAATAGCCCCGAGTCCCAGATTCTTCTCCAATTGACGAGCAATGCCTATCGGGAGCAGAGTCTTCTGTTTGCCCAGCTGCTGAGTGACAATATGATAGGGCCCTTCAAAAAGAATATCGGCATCTATCAGGGCAATTTTGCCGTTCTGAGGCTGGCATCGATGCCTGCGGTACTGATCGAATCGGGCTACATTTCCTGTGATACGGATCTCTCCATACTCAGAGACGAGGAATCCATAAATAGAATCGTTGACAACCTCTTTGCCGCTTTCGTCAAATACAAAACGGTCTATGATACAAGCGTCAGCGGCTCAAGCCCTATGCCGCTCATTGATATCACCGGATTATCCGAACCCCAAAGTTCAGCCCCAGAGCAGCCGTCAAAAAATGAATCGGAATCGCCTGACTCCAGTAGCGACGCTCCGGGCAATGATACAAGTCCAGTGCAGAGTCCTCAGGACAAGGTGATATTCGCAACGCAGGTCCTTGCCTCTTCAAGAAAAATGAGTGATGCCGATCCATACTTCAAAGGACAGCCTATTATGGCTGTAAAAATTGGCAATATGTATAAGTATCTTGTCGGATTTTCCGAAGATAAGGAAGAGGCAAAAAAATTATATATGGACATAAAAAAAGTTTTTAAGGATTCTTTTTTTGTGAAGTTGGAAAATGGTGTTGTAACAAGGTAAGAGTCCATAAGTTGCGGAGCATTTATAATTTTTAAAAATTCTAAATTATCAGCATCCGGAGACTTGTTTGAGAGGCGCTTTTTGCTTTATAAATGCTTAATAATTAGAAAAATATAAACTAAGCGATTAGCGGGCTTCGCCTATTTATATTAAGCATAAAGAATTATTTTTTCAAGTTAATTTTTTCTTTTTTTTCACTTTTTTTTCATCGATTTTTGCAAGCGCTTTCAGATAAGCGTTTAAGCAAATTAAAGTGGAAAAATCAGAGAAACATATTCAGGTATGGGAGGAATTTCTGTCCATCATCAAAGAAAATATTGATGAGCAGAAATACAAGACTTGGTTCGCTCCGATCAAGCCTGTTTCTCTTGTGGATTCCACCCTCACCATCGAGGTTCCATCCGCTTTCTGTATGGAGTTTATAGAAGGCACTTATCTGAATCTGATCAAAATGATTCTCAAGAGGGTGATTGGTCCTGATGCAAAGCTGGTCTATACATTCAAGCCCGTGCGCAAGAGCCCTTCCGTGGAGGTCCCCGCATCAACCGGCATCACTCCGAACAACAAATCCGTTTCGGTCAACACTTTCCACTCGTCGGACGCCCCAAGCGCATTCGTGTTCCCCGGATTGCAAAAGATCAAGATCAACCCCAGACTCAACCCCGCCTATTCATTTGAAAACCTTATTCAGGGTGATTGCAATCGAATGGGAGTTGCTGCAGGGCAGAGCATTTCGATGTCACCCGGAAGGACACCATTCAATCCGCTATTCCTTTTTGGAGGGTCGGGTCTCGGCAAGACTCACATCGCTCAGGCAATAGGTCTTGACGTCAAAGAGCAGCACCCGGATCTCGTTGTCCTCTACGTCACCGGAAACGAGTTCAAGACTCAGTATATGGATGCTGCAGGAGTCAGAAACAAAGTGACCGACTTCCTCGCATATTATATGAAGATAGACGTCCTTATCGTGGATGATATCCAGGATCTTGTGGGACAAGGCTCCCAGGCCGCATTCTTCAGTATTTTCAACTATCTCCATCAGAACGGGAAGCAACTCATCTTCACCTCCGACCGTGCGCCCGCGGATCTTCAGAATTTTGAAGAGAGACTCCTGTCACGGTTTAAATGGGGGTTGTCAGTCGAGCTCACAAAGCCGGACTACACTACAAGACTTGAGATGCTCCGCTCACGCTGTTTTCGTGAAGGTGTGAAGATAGATGACAAGGTGCTTCAGTACCTTGCGGGGAAGATAAAGTCCAACTTCCGCGAGTTGGAAGGCGCATTGATTTCCTTGATAGCCCACGCTACTCTCAACCGTCAGGAGGATTCCATTGAGCTTGTGGAAAAGATAACCGGCAATCTGGTATCCGATGAGCCACAGGAGTTTACCGTCGACAGGGTTGTGGATGTCGTTTGCGATTATTTCAATCTGAGCAAGGAAATGCTGGTGGCGACATCCCGCAAGCGTAACATCGTTCAGGCAAGACAGATTGCGATGTATCTCTCCCGCAACCTGGTGGCCAACATCTCCCTTTCGGCAATCGGAGCCCAGCTTGGAGGCAAAGACCACGCAACGGTGCTTTATGCCTGCAACACCGTCGTTGACCTTATGTCCACCGACCGCAGTTTCAAACAATACGTCTCAGATATAGAGAAGATACTTCTCCAAGCCAGATAATTCATCAGATGCATACCAAGATAGCACCATCACTTCTTGCCGCGGATTTTCTCAATCTGGGCAAGGACATCACTATGCTCAATGAAAATGCCGACCTGATCCATCTTGACATTATGGACGGAATTCTGGTCCCCAACATTTCGTTCGGCTTTTCGGTGGTCGATGCGCTTGCACCAATGGCTTCAATTCCCACAGACGCCCACTTGATGATTGTGCATCCCGAGAACTATTTCGAACGTTTTGCCAGTAAGGGTGTATCAATGCTCAGCTTCCATCTTGAAGCAGCTCTGATGCAGAATTCCGACCCCTCGGAGCTCCTTTCCCGAATCAAGGCACTGGGCATTTCTGCGGGCCTGGCATTCAATCCCGATATCCCGCTTGAGTCTTGTTTCCCTTATTTGAAGGATGCGGATTTTATCCTCGTAATGTCGGTATTTGCCGGATTCGGAGGGCAGAAATTCATTCCGGAGACTATCTCAAGGGTCAAAGCACTCAAATCCGAAATTGAACGTCAGGGCTTGAGCTGTGCAATTGAAGTGGATGGGGGAGTAAATCAGGAAAATGCGCCCCTCTTGGTGGAAGCCGGAGCGGGCATCCTCGTTGCCGGGAGTTCAGTGTTCAAATCTTCCGACCCCGGCGCAACTATCAAGGCTCTAAGGGGTTGAGATGGGTAAAGGAAATAAGCTTTGACCTTTGCCGGGTGTCCGTCCGGCGACAGATATGACTGACAAATTGTCATCTATTCTCTTTGAGCCCGAATTTTGTTATATTTGTACAAAACTACTTCTATTATTTATGATAACACACGATTTACGCGTCATTGCTGACGCCATCCTGGACAAAAAAGGCCAGAATGTTGTTTCTCTTGACCTTCGTCCTGTAGGTTCAGCAATTTCTGATTATTTTGTCGTTTGCAACGGTGACAGCACAACCAATGTAAATGCCATTGCCGACAATATCATCAAGGTCGTACGCGAAGAGCTCGGACTTAAACCATTGCGTTCACAGGGATTCGAAAACAACATCTGGATTATCCTTGACTACGGCAACATCGTCGTTCACGTTTTCCAGACAGAGTACCGTGAGTTCTACAGACTCGAAGACCTATGGGCCGATGCGCCGAGAAAAGAATACAAGTATAGAAAGCCCTCAAGAAAAAAGGCCTCGGAGGAGAAAGATTCGCAATAAATGGAAGACAAAAAGAAAAAACCCGGACAGAAACCCAAAATCGTTAAAGTCCGCATTAATTTATCCTGGCTATATATTCTTCTGATTGCAGGAATTGGTTTCCTGCTTTTCAAGCAGTCCGGACCGGGACCGGAAAAGATTGAATGGGCGCAGGTGCAGCAGATGTTTTCGAAAGGTGACATCAAGGAAATTCATTTCGTAAGGAATGACTTCAAGGGATCAATCACTGTCAAACCAGACCGCCTGTCAGCTTATGCTGACGAATTCCCATCAGGAATTGTCCCGTCCAAGTCCCCACATTTCACCTTTTTGGTATCAAGCAAATTCGATGCAGAGAAAGAATTTGCCCAGCTCAATGCTGAACTGCCTTCACAGGATCAGGTGAAGATCATAATGGAGAATGACAACAAGTCCTGGACACAGATTCTGGACTGGATTATTTTCCCTCTTATGCTTATTCTCTTGTATGTCTGGATGTTCCGCGGTTTCAACAAAAATATGGGAGGCGGAAAGGGAGGAATGAATCCTTTCAGCGTGGGCAAGTCGACCGGCAAGTTGGCTGACAAGGATAAGGTGGATGTCAGATTCGACTCTGTGGCCGGACTCTATGGCGCCAAGCAGGAAGTGGAAGAGATAGTGGATTTTCTCAAGAATCCGGGCAAATATACAGCTCTCGGAGCCAAGATTCCAAAGGGAGCGCTTCTGGTAGGCCCTCCAGGTACAGGTAAGACCCTCCTTGCCAAGGCAGTTGCGGGTGAAGCCAATGTTCCCTTCTTCTCAATCTCAGGTTCGGATTTCGTGGAAATGTTTGTCGGAGTGGGAGCTTCACGCGTGAGGGATTTGTTCGCTCAAGCCAAGGAGAAAGCGCCCTGCATTGTATTCATAGACGAGATTGACGCTGTGGGAAGAGCCAGAGGAAAGAATGTAGGCTTTTCTTCAAATGACGAGAGAGAAAACACTCTTAATCAGCTCCTTACAGAAATGGATGGTTTTGGCTCCAATAGTGGAGTGATCGTACTTGCTGCCACCAATAGGGCTGATATCCTTGACAAGGCTTTGCTCAGGGCCGGGCGTTTCGACAGGCAGATTCACGTTGATCTTCCCGAGTTGAAGGAAAGAATGGAGATATTTCAGGTACATATGAAAGGGCTGAAGATTGCTGCTGACTTTGACCTGGACTTTATGGCCAAGCATACCCCCGGATTCTCTGGCGCTGATATTGCCAATGTCTGCAACGAGGCGGCTCTCACAGCTGCGCGAAAAGATAAGAAAGAGATTGACCGTCAGGATTTCCTTGATGCTGTTGACAGGATTATCGGAGGTCTTGAACGCAAGGGCGCCGTTATGACAGAATTTGAAAAGAAGTCAATCGCATATCACGAGACAGGTCACGCTCTTGTAAGCTGGCTCTTGCCTTATGCTCAGCCTCTGTTCAAGGTCACCCTTATACCGAGAGGGCAGGCATTGGGTGCAGCAATGTATCTCAACGAAGAGAGAAAGCTGTATATGAAGAGTCAGATGGTCGATGAGATGTGCTCTTTGCTCGGTGGGCGTGTAGCAGAAGAAATAGTCAACGGCGAGCCTTCTACTGGAGCTCAGAATGACCTTGAGCGTCTCACCAGGATGGCATACGGTATGGTTCAGTATTACGGAATGAGTGACAAGGTGGGGAATGTATCCTTCTATGACTCCACAGGTTCTCGAGGTTATGATTTGACCAAACCCTATAGTGAGAAGACTGCAGAGCTTATGGACGAGGAGGTCAAACAGCTGATTGCAGATATACACGACCGCACTCACAAGATTATTACTGATCATAAGGATGGTCTTGATGCAATTGCTGCTCTCCTTTTGGAAAAAGAAGTTATATTTGCATCTGACGTTGAGTCCATTCTCGGTCCGAAGGTCAAGCCTCCTACCGACAATGACAAGTCGCTGATAGACCAGACAAGCTAAAATTTATGACCAATACATTAGTCAGAACTCTTTCAGGAGCAGGTTTCGTAGTGCTTACACTATGCTGCCTGCTTTTGTGCCCTTATACATTCGGACTTTTCATCATATTTATTATGGTATCGATGATGGCCGAATTCTATAAGATGGCGATAGGGCCGAAGGTGTACAGTTTTTCTCGGATTCTGGCAATGGTTGCCGGTGTCATCCTCTTCGGACTTATCTTTGCCTACGGCAACTGGGGGCTCAATCCTAAGTTCATCGCACTTGCAATTATTCCGGTGATGATCGTTATGATCAATTCTCTGTTTGTCAAGGATAAAGCGGAGTTCGGCAAATTCGCATTCATCTACACAGGGTTCCTGTACATAGCAATACCTCTGGCTCTTTCCAATCTGATTGCATTCCGTCACGGTGAGTTCAGCGCAATAATGCTGCTGGATTTCTTCGTGATAATCTGGTGCTCAGATACAGGCGCATACATTGCCGGCTGCACGCTCGGCCAGCGGGAGGGAAGCAAGAAACTCTGCCCTCACATTTCTCCAAAGAAATCCTGGGCAGGTTTTTTCGGAGGTATGGCATTCTCAATCATTGCCGTAATTGTTCTCAACTTTACCAGTCTGCTCAACATCCCGACCATTCACTGCATTTTTCTTGGCATCGTGATGCACGTAGCAGGCGTATTCGGAGACCTCTTCGAATCAATGTGGAAGAGATTTTTCAATGTTAAGGATTCGGGAAGCATAATACCCGGTCACGGAGGCGTACTTGACCGTTTTGACAGCACCCTATTTGCTGTTCCGTTCGGCTCAATATATCTGGCACTATTCAACCTTCTATAACTTATGCATATCGACAAAAATTCATACGGAACAATTGCTCTTGTGTACTTGATATCGGCAGCGGTGGTTACCACCTGTTTCTGTTTCGGTATCTGCATTTGGGTCAGATGGGCCGTACTCGTTTTTGCTCTGGTCTTCTGCACTTGGCAGACGTTGTTTTTCCGAGTTCCGGTACGAGAGATTATGGGCTCCGACACGAAGATTTCAGCAGTTGCTGACGGAAAGATTGTCATCATTGAAAAGGCCTTCGAAAAGGAATTTCTGAAATGCGATTGTATTCAGATTTCCACCTATATGGATTTTTTTGACGTCCACGCTAACTTTTGGCCGGTGTCAGGAACAGTGACATATTATAAATATCATCCCGGCAAGCACTTCCTTGCATTCCTCCCCAAGGCGTCCGATGACAATGAACATAGTTGTACCTGCATCCGCACAGACAACGGAAAAGACGTCTTTTTCAAGCAGATAGCCGGAACCTTTGCACGCAGAATCGTTTGTTATTCCAAGGTTGGCGACAAGGTCCGGGCAGGGGAGCAGTGCGGAATCATCAAGTTCGGATCGAGGATTGATCTCTTCATTCCTCTCGATTCACAGGTAATGACAAAGCTCGGAGAATTCCCCCGAGCCTGCGAATCCATCCTTGCTAGTCTGGATTAATTTCCTTTTCGATAAGTTCAACCAGACGCTCTACTGCTTCAGATTCAGGGACGTGTCGGAGTACCGGCACGTTCTTTTTGTATATGCTGACCATTGAGTTGCCTTCGCCGACATATCCCCAGTGAGCATCAGCCATCTCTCCCGGGCCGTTCACAATACATCCCATAACCGCAATCACCAGACCATTCATATGTGATGTTGCGGCCTTGACCTTTTCGAAGGCATCCTGAAGATTATACATTGTACGTCCGCATCCCGGGCAGGCAATGTATTCCGGCTTGTAGAAACGCCTCCTTGTGGCTTGCAGAAGCTCATTGACGAGATACTCGTCGTATTCCTTTCCAAATCCGCTGATTAGCTCTATTTCGTCCAATTCTCTGTCAAGCAAACGCTTTGAGAAATCGCAGGCAAAATCAAGCAGGACCCTTTCCTTGCTGGGGGCGTGATAAGTCGCAATGGCCTTCTTCCCTTCTATCTTAAGGCCTCGTAGCGAGGAAGTGGTCAAATGTCTGTATCTGTCAGCAAGATACTTTCCGACCGGAATTTCGTTTACTGGATCTTCTGTAAGAGATACACGGAGTGTATCACCTATTCCTTCCGAAAGAAGGGTTGAAATCCCCACGCAGGACTTGATGCGGCCTGAATCACCATTACCGGCTTCTGTGACGCCCACGTGCAGAGGGAACACAATTCCAGACTCTTCCATAGCCTTGGCCAGCAATCTGTAAGCTTCTACCATCACAATGGTATTGCTGGCCTTCAATGATACGACAACCTGATTGAAATCAAATTCCCGGCACATCCCGACCCATTCCATTGCCGCCTTGCACATTGCAAGAGACGTGTTTCCGTACTGATTTGTGATATAAGCGCCGAGTGAACCGTGGTTCAGACCGATGCGCACCGCAGTTGAATGTTCCTTGCATACCTTTACAAGTTCGGCGAAGCGTTCGCGTGCGATAGCGTGGTCCCTATGGAAATTGCCAGGATTGATTCGTACTTTGTCCACATACGGCGCCACTGCGATGGCAGTGTCAGCCGAGAAATGGATGTCTGCCACAATTGGAGTTTCTACTCCATTGCTGACAAGCCTTTCCTTAATAGTGCGGATAGCTTGGACATCTGAGAGTCCGGGCACTGTGATACGGATGATGTCTGCACCCTCCTGTACCATTCTAAGGCACTGAGCCACAGTTGCATCAATATCTCTGGTGTGCGTATTGCACATCGTCTGCACGGCTATGGGCAATCCTGCCCCTATAGTCACATTACCTATTTTCGTCTTTGGGGTAAACAATGTCGTATGCTTCTTGACGTAAAACTTTCTTTGTCTTGCCGGTACGTTTTCCAAGCTGGAAATGGACTCCGGCGGTGATCATTATATCAAATGGATATGCATAGCGGTAATAGTATTTGCTTGCATAATCCGGATCATACAGATTGGACCAGGAGTAGCGCAGCATACCCTGGAAATGTAGCTCAATCGGGCTGAAAACAAGTCCGAAGCCCACTCCTCCCTGAAGTCCATACTCAATGCGGTGGTCTGTCTCCTTGAAACTGTACTGGAGCGTGGGGTCAACATAGGGCCCCGATCTCTCTATCCCGGTTCTGTAACCGCCGTATATTCCGATATTGGCCATAATCTTGGCCCTGTCGAAGTCATAATGCATATGGACAAGGAAGGGCATCTCTATGATGTTATAGATTGCCTTCGTGGCGCCCTCGATGGTTGCAGTCTTGCCTGTTTCTTCGTCTTCCTTGAATTCATATCCTTCGTGACCGTAGAACAGTCCTAATTGAAACCCGAAGTAGGGAAGAGTACCGAACATCTTCTGATATTTGGTGAATGTGACACCGAAATACTCCGGGATGAAAAGCATTTTCTGCTTATAGACGGGGTTGAAGGACATTCTGTTCAAACTAACGCCATAAACAACACCTATCATAGGATAGTCATTGAGAGTAAGTACAGGCGGGTTCTGACTTATGGAATCAAGGAAGCTGTCTGTGTATTGCAGGATAGAATCCCGGACCAGTACAGAATCCCGAACCTGTCGGAATGTGCCTGCCGCGGCAAAGACTGACGGAAGAAGGGTCAGCAGAATGCATATATGCAATGAAAGTCTTTTCATATCAGTCATTATTAAACATCTGTGTTAGATTGACCGAATAGCTCAGTTCGGTGGATTCCATTACCGTTATGAACGACTTATCATTAACCTTCAAGAACTTGACCTTTTCAGGCTGACGGTGTTCTGCCAGCGATCCGGAATCAACAACCGAATTCTTGTTTTTGTCTTCTGTAATTCTGATGGAATACTTTCCCTTTGACAGATAGGGGAAAGTCAATGTGCAGTCGCCCTCAATCACGTAGTTTCTAAGCACATTGGTCTTTTTCTCATCCAGAAGGTCGATGATGTATTTCTGATTCACGCCGCTTAACTCAAGACTGATTTTAGATAGAGTTTCATCTGAAGGAAGTGATACTTTGACCTCCAGACTGTCATTATAGAAACCATTGATGTCCCTGAAGCCTCGATGTGGGATTTTCATATAATACTCATAGCCTGTCTGGAAGGTTCCCTCCGGCATCAGAGTGTAGTGGCGCAGATTAAGACTGTCGCGCTCCAACTTGAACTTTCCGTCTATCCTTTGCTGCTTTGGATTAAGAGCCCAATACTGAACTGAATCAAACGATTCGTAAATGATGGGATTGTCGAACGTCAGATCGAAGCCTTTCTGTTCAAAAGTTTTGGCATCAGCCTCCAGCTTGAAATTGCACAGAGTATCTTTTCTTTCTATTTCCTTCTTTTTCTTGTTCTTTATGCCGACTCCCTCAATGAATACCCGCAAGTGCTCTGTCTCGGAGCGGAGCACACCTGCTGTATCCGTCTTTAAATAATTGACGTAGAAATGCAGAGTATCAGGCATTCTGCGCCTGTCGTTTATCCATATCTCAAGACTGTCGCGCTCTATGTTGAATTGCGAAATCAACTTATTGTGCGGTACTCCCCGCATCCATAAAGAGTCGATGTGGGCATTACGTGCATTGAAACTTATGAAGGCGCTCCTGTCCGACACCCTTCCCTTGTTTTTGATCATCTGCTTGATGGACTGCTCCTTGAACAGGCTCAATTCGTACTCGGTTTTCCTGGACTGGCAGCCTACAGTATCCTTCATATCATATGGAAGCAGCTCCGCTATGGTGTCATTTGCCCTGTTGACAGGTCTTATGAGACTGTCAACGAAAGCAATGAGGTCATTTTGGGGGTCGAACATATTGTCTCCGGCCTGATCGTTTATTGCATAAAGACGATATGTAGTGTCAGATATGTTCCGGATGTAGAAATATCCCCAGTCGTCGGTCTTAGCGATAGCATAGGGTAGGGTATTGTATATCGCAGAATCCGAATGGTCCTTGTAGAGCATCACGGTTGCCCCTTTTACAGGGACAAGGGTGTTGCAGTCCTGGACCAGACCGGTAATCATCATTGAATCAATGCGTTCTCCAGTAGAGAAGACATAAGTGAATCCGGGGAAAACGTTATTCTCGTTGTTGTCGTTGATTGCAGCAGGAAAACTGATGGTATATGTGGTATTCTCCTTAAAGTCTTCCTCAAAGTAAACCAGCAATGTCTTTCCCTTCATCTTGTATTTTGGGGCTTTCTTCAGCGGAGGTGAAAGGATAATGGACTTGGCATCCTTGACCTTTACATATTCGTTGAATGTGAAGGCAAAAGTTGCTCCGTGAACAGGTACACCGATACTACCCTGAGGTGGATTCAGTTTGACCAGGACTGGGGGAATAGTGTCCTTTAATCCACCGGAAGGGCCTTGTGTCGTGTTTGCGCAAGAATGTGAGAATACTGCGGCAAACAGTACAGATGCCACTGCCAACGCGGGCAGAAGATTGGTTTTCAATTTCCTGTTCATTGCAAATCAATTGTATTTGTCTCGCGGATTCCTTCCACTTTCTTCAATTTATCTACCAACTGGTTAAGAGTAATCTGATTGTCTGCAGAAAGATTGAGGATTCCTTCAAACCTTCCATTATTGTCTGAACCTTTGAGGGTCAGTCGCACCATATATGGGGACGATAATTCGTCGGATTTCTTTTTATAACCCGAAATGTCTATGCCTCGGGATTTGAGATTGTCCAGAACAAGTCTGACAGCGTGTCCGGTACGAAGGAAGTCCAGCCACTCCAGACTTGGCTGTGCATTCTGTGCGGTGATTATTTCCACCTTGTCTCCAGGTTTGAGCACATAAGACAGGGATGCGAGCTTGCTGTTCACCTTCGCTGCTATCGCTTGATTTCCGATGTGCGTGTGGATTAAATAAGCAAAATCAAGGACAGTGGCTCCGCTCTCAATCGTCTTCTGCTCGCCCTTGGGCGTGAATACCACAATCCTCTGATTAGCTAGGTTGCTGTGCATAATGTCCAGAAGCTGGTGGGCATCAATATCCTTGCGCGCAAGGACATCTTTAATCTGCACAAGCCATTTGTCCATCTCAGTTTCGTTCTCTGACTGATAGCCTCCCTGTTTGTATGTCCAATGTGCGGCGATACCTTTTTCCGCAATGTCATCCATTCTTTTTGAACGGATCTGCACTTCAATCCAAATGCCCGAATTGCTCAGCAGAGTGCAGTGCAATGCCTCATAACCATTTGATTTAGGGAATTTAACCCAGTCTCGGATTCTGCTCGGCTCGTATTTGTATATGCCGGTTATGATGGAGAATATGTGATAACAGATGTCGCGTTCGCTTTCCTGGGAGGAAAGGTCCTCCTGGAATACGATTCTGACTGCATACAAGTCATATATCTGGTCGAAGGTGACATTCTTTGTCTGCATCTTGTGCCAGATGGAATAAGGAGACTTTACTCTCTGAAGTATTTTGAAATTGAACCCGGCACTTGTAAGAGCACTTTCAATAGGAGCAATGAACTCTTTGAACTGTTGGTTTTTGTCGCTTACATTCTGATTGATTCTGGCATTGATGTCATTGTATGCGGCGGCCTCCTTGTATCTCATCCAGATATTCTCCATCTCGGATTTGACCTCATACAATCCCAGCCGGTGCGCCAGTGGGATAAAGAGGAACATTGTCTCAGACAATATCTTATCCCTCTTGTATTCATCCGTATATTCAATAGTACGGCAGTTTTGGAGACGGTCTGCAAGCTTGATAAGCACCACGCGGGCATCATCATTCAGGGTGAGGAAAAGGCGCTTGAAATTCTCTTCCTGAAGCGTTTCGTTGTAACTTGCGCTGTCCTCTTTTCCTGCATCCTCATTGTCAAGTACTGTCTTGGTTTTGTCAAGGCCTTCCACAATAGAAGCAATCTTCTCCCCGAACAAATTGCGGATGTCATCAACGGAATATGAAGTATCCGATATTATTTCGTGAAGCAAGGCAGAGACAATGGATTTGTATCCGAGCCCCATTTCGCTGACAACGATTCGGGCCACTGCAATTGCGTGGAGGATATAAGGCTCTCCTGAGCGGCGCCTCATATTCTTGTAAGCCTCGTACACAAAGCCGTAGGCTTTCTCTACCACCGCCATTTCACCTTCTCCACTGCAACGCTTGACGGCCACGCTCCTCAGAGCGTTCCACTCACGCGATATGCGTTCTTCATCCTGTCTGGAAAACTTTGTATAACTCATTGTGTGCCTATTCAAACTCAAATGTATCAGCTGTGTTATGATATGAATCCATATTCTGGATGCCGTAGTTGAGCTGGGCTCCGTAGATTACAATCTGCCAGCTCAAATTCATCCATATCAGGAACAAGGGGATAGCCGCAATGATTCCGTACACTTTATTGAGCCTTGACACAAAGACCTGGGTCTCAAGATAAAGATATTGGAATCCGGTAAATACTACGGCTATTATCAATGCGGCTTCCAATGCGCTTTTATATTTCACTTCTGTGGCGGGTATCCACTTATACATAAGTGAGAGGGTTATGACAGCGAGTATGTAAAAAATACCCCATCCCAAAAATTTGGCGGCTGAAGTAAACTCTTTGAAGTTGATGCCTATGGCCGAACTGATATTCGAATAAAACAGAATTCCTCCACAGAAGAGAATAATAATGAAGGGGAGAATCAGCACCATTCCGATGTGTAGAGAAAACCTTTTCACTACATTTCTGGGCACTTTTCTGATGCCCCAAGCATTGTTGAAAACCCTTTCCACCTGATACATCAGCCAAACGATAGTCCACACAAACAAAAGTGCGGATACGAGGCCGACAGCACCGGACTTGGCTGAGTCGATGATATTAGTGGCCTTCTCGCTCATCTGCTTGATGAGGGTCGGGTCAGTGGGAACCAGAGAAAATATGACATCATTGATTTTGTCCGCTACCCCCAAACCTCCAGTCACGGTAAAGGTGAGAGCAATGAGAGGAATAATGGACAATGCACCGAAATAGCTCAGCGCAACGCACTGGAAGCCCATCCTCCGGGCAGCGAATGACTCGAAGGTGATGCGGATGATTTTAATCAGATTGAAGAGTTTCTTCTTGGCAGTTGAAAAGTTCTCGAGATTAAGCTGCCATAACTGATCGGAAAAGGCTTTCCTTGCCTCTTTTTTTATGTGATCTATGTCAATCATAATCCTCAAATAAACTTAACTGCCCCGTTGATCTTTCTTCCCGTTTCGGTTCCTCAGAATTATCCTTCCTCAGCATTGAGCGCAACTCTTCCTCGGATACGATTGGAATCCCCAATTGGGAACACTTATTGATTTTCTCCGGTCCGGGTTTGGTGCCGGCAAGAAGAAATGAAGTCTTGGCGCTGACTGAGCTGGACAATTTTCCTCCGTGGTGTTCTATCAGGCTTTTCATTTCATCTCGGGAAATGCTGAAATTACCCGAGATTACAATGGTTTTTCCACTGAGTTCGTCAGTGATTTTCTGGTTTTCAGTATTTAAAGCAAAATGGAGACCATATTGCTTAAGTTTCTCTATTTCAGATAAATTGCGTTCATCTCTGAAATAATTATACAGTTCATTCGCGACAACTTCGCCCACATCGCTCACCAGAAGCAATTGCTCCTTGCTCGCTGTCGCCAGACTGTCAATATCTTTGAAATAAGTGGCAAGTACCTTTGCGGTAGTCTCACCCACGTATCGGATTCCAAGTGCATAGAGAACCTTCGGAAATGGTGTTTCACGTGTCGATTCTATGCTGGCAAGGAACCTGTCTGCGGCCTTGTCCTTCCATCCCTGCATTGAAAGCAGGTCGAGTTTGCGAAGTGCGTAGAAGTCCGAAGGCTTGCGCACCAGATTGAGAGCATAAAGCTGGTCAATGGTTGCCGGGCCAATCAGAACATTCATTGCCTTACGGCTGAAGAAATGGTCGAGTTTGCCCTTGATTTGAGTGGGGCAGCCATCTTCATTGGGACAGAAATGTCTTGCCTGTTCTTCCTCTCGAACAAGAGGAGTGCCGCAATCCGGACAAACGGAGGGGAAACAGGGGAGCTGAGCGTGAGAAGGTCTCATCGACAGCTCGACGCCGGTAATCTTTGGGATTATTTCACCGCCTTTCTCTACATAGACATAATCCCCTATATGGATGTCCAGCAAAGACATCTGGTCAGCATTGTTCAGAGTGGCGCGCTTTACCATCGTTCCCGAAAGAAGCACTGGCTCCAGATTTGCTACAGGTGTGACCGCACCCGTCCTTCCTACCTGATAATCTATGGAGATAACAGGGGTTAAAGCTCTCTCTGCCTGGAATTTATAAGCTACGGCCCATCTTGGGGATTTGGCGGTGAACCCAAGAGTTCGCTG
>DCIC01000012.1:0-3772 GCA_002315825.1 Bacteroidales bacterium UBA1736
AGGCGCAACAGGTTTATGAATCAATTCTTAAAATTGCGGTTTTCAAGCTGTAAATGAGAAGATTATATCAAAAATAGTTGTACGGATGATAATAATGTTGTATCTTCGATGCGCTTTTGAAATATGAAACATAAATGAAAACATTGTCAATCATCATTATCCTTTTGGTCGTCCTATCAGCAAAATGTTAAGGACTGGGAAGGTAATGAGTTGACATATAGTAACAAATTATAATCAACCTTCTCAGTGACACGAGAAGGTTTTTTTAGTACCTGATATGTATAAGAACAAATTGCGCAGCGCCATTACAGTGGAAGGCCGAAGAATGGCCGGAGCAAGAGCCTTATGGATTGCCGGCGGAATGAAAAAGGAACAAATCGGCAAGCCTGTCATTGCGGTAGTGAATTCATTCACACAATTCGTCCCGGGTCACACTCACCTTCAGAAGATCGGGCAGATAGTACGTGATGAGATTATTGCTCAAGGATGCTACGCAGCCGAATTCAACACCATAGCAATTGATGACGGCATAGCGATGGGACACGACGGTATGCTCTATTCCCTGCCATCACGCGAGATAATCGCCGACAGTGTAGAATATATGGTAAACGCCCACAAGGCCGATGCGATGATATGCATAAGCAATTGCGACAAGATTACTCCCGGTATGCTGATGGCCTCAATGAGGCTCAACATCCCCACCATATTCGTATCTGGCGGACCGATGGAGGCAGGAGTATTCGGTGAGGCCAAGCTCGACCTGATTGATGCTATGGTCAAATCCGCAGACCCGACTGTCTCTGACGAGGAAGTGTCGCAGATAGAGTCACGCGCCTGCCCCGGATGCGGATGCTGCTCCGGAATGTTCACTGCCAACTCAATGAACTGTCTTACCGAAGCTATCGGTCTGGCACTCCCCGGCAACGGAACTATACTTGCGACTCATAAGAAAAGAGAGGAGCTCTTCAGAAACGCAGCAAAGCAAATAGTAGAAAACACATTCAAGTATTATAGGGACGGCGACACTTCAATTCTCCCCCGAAGCATAGCCACAAGAGGAGCATTCCTCAATGCTATGACTCTGGATATCGCAATGGGAGGCTCGACCAACACCGTGCTTCACCTGCTTGCCGTTGCAAATGAGGCCGGCGTCGATTTCAAGATGTCAGATATTGACTCCCTGTCCAGGAAAGTGCCTTGTCTTTGCAAAGTGGCTCCGAACACCCAGAAGTATCACGTTCAGGACGTGAACAGAGCTGGCGGAATCATTGCCATTATGAATGAGCTCGCAAAAGCAGGTCTTGCAGACACATCCCTTGCACGTGTGGACGGTATGACATTGGCCGAAGAGATTGAAAAGTTCTGTGTCGAGAGTCCTTCTGCAGACGCTCAGGCGACCAAAATATATTACTGCGCTCCCGCCAACAAATTCAGCACTTCAATGGCATCACAGGAGAGCTATTATGAGAGTCTCGATCTTGACAGGAAGAACGGATGCATCAGAAGTTATGAAAATGCCTACACAAAGGACGGAGGACTTGCTGTTCTGTTCGGCAATATTGCACAAGACGGATGCGTCATCAAGACTGCCGGAATCGACGAATCCCTCTGGCACTTCGAAGGGCCCGCAAGAGTATTTGATTCTCAGGAAGATGCCTGCGAGGGCATACTTGGAGGGAAAGTGGCCAGCGGTGATGTCGTCATCATCAACTACGAAGGCCCGAAAGGCGGTCCCGGAATGCAGGAAATGCTGTACCCCACATCATACATCAAATCAATGCACCTCGGAAAGGAATGTGCTCTGATTACCGATGGTCGCTTCAGCGGAGGGACATCGGGTCTGAGTATCGGACACATTTCTCCGGAAGCGGCTGCAGGCGGCAACATTGCCCTGATCAAAGACGGAGACATCATTACCATCGACGTTGCATCAAGATCCATCAATGTCAATCTCAGCAATGACGAACTATCCAAGAGAAGAGAAGCAGAACTACTCAGAGGGAAAGATGCATTCACGCCGAAGCGCAACAGAGAAGTACCGAAGAGTCTCAAGGCTTATGCCTCTATGGTAAGCTCTGCAGACAAAGGTGCAGTACGAATCATTAACGACTAAAAGCAATCAAATGGAAGGAGAGAAGATCAAAGGATCTGAAATATTGATGAAAACCCTTCTCGCAGAGGGTGTTGAGGTTATGTTCGGATATCCGGGCGGTCAGATAATGGGCGTCTATGACACATTGTACTATTATAAGGACAAATTGAGGCACATCTTGATGCGCCACGAGCAGGGTGCAGTGCACGCAGCCCAGGGATACGCCAGAATGACCAACAAGCCGGGTGTCGTAATCGTCACTTCGGGTCCGGGTGCAACCAACGCAATAACCGGTATCACAGACGCAATGTCCGACTCGACACCTCTGGTAGTATTGACCGGTCAGGTAGGACTTTCCGAACTCGGTTGCGACGCTTTTCAGGAAGCTGACATCATCGGTATGACCAGCCCTATCACAAAATGGAATTATCAGATACGCCACGCATCCGAAATCGTATGGGCTGTCTCACGTGCATTCTACATCGCAAACAATGGACGTCCAGGCCCTGTAGTCCTCGACCTTACAAGAGACGCGATGGGAGAGCTGGAAGAATATCATTATCAGAAATGTAATCACATTACCGGATACATTCCCAGCAGAGAAGTAAGCGAGTCCGCAATTGCTCAGGCTGCAGCAATGATAAACGAAGCAAAAAAGCCTTTCGTTGTATTCGGACACGGAATCTCAATTTCCGGTGCGGAAGAAGAACTGAAGCAATTCCTGGTCAAAGGAAATATTCCCGCAGGCTCTACCCTTCTGGGTTTGAGCTGCCTGCCTTCAGACTTCCCTCTTTTCCAAGGAATGCTTGGAATGCACGGTCATCTGGCCTGCAACGTTCAGACAAACGAATGTGATCTTCTCATCGCGGTGGGAATGCGTTTTGACGACAGAGTAACAAGGACCGTGTCCAGCTACGCAAGACAGGCAAAGAAGATCCACATCGACATTGATCCTTCCGAAATCAACAAACTCGTCCAAGTGGACCTCGGTATTGTTGGAGATGCCAAAGAAGTCTTGACTGCACTCACCGAGAAAATAAGCCCCTGCGAAAGGAAAGAATGGCTCGATGGTTTCAGCAAACTCCAAGAAATCGAAGAGAGCAAAGTCATTGCCGGAGCCATTCACCCTCAAAGCGGCAAATTGAGAATGGGAGAGGTCGTAAATGTCGTAGCGGAATGCACACACAATGACGCTATCATAGTGACCGACGTCGGTCAGAATCAGATGATGGCTGCGAGGTATTCCAAGTTCTCAAAGAGCAACAGTTTCATCAGCTCCGGCGGACTCGGAACGATGGGATTCGGACTACCTGCGGCCATTGGAGCAAAAATCGCCTGCCCCGATCGTGAGGTGTGCGTCTTCGCAGGCGACGGAGGTCTTCAGATGACCATTGAAGAATTCGGCACCATCCTTCAGGAAAACGCCGCTGTCAAAATCATTCTTCTCAACAACAACTGCCTGGGAAACGTACGTCAATGGCAGCAATTGTTCTTCGGAGGTCGTCTTTCCTTTATAGATATGGTCAATCCCGACTTCATGAAGCTCGCCGACGCATACGGAATTGAATGCGACACCGTTACGCAAAGAGAGGATTTGAAGGACGCAGTATGCAAAATGCTTGCATCCAAAAAGCCTTACCTGCTGAACGTGGAAGTTGAAGAATTGGACAATGTAATGCC
>DCIC01000012.1:3885-9454 GCA_002315825.1 Bacteroidales bacterium UBA1736
ATCTACACTGAAGACCAGATAGGTCTTCTGGTTCAGATTTCAAATGTATTCACAAGAAGGAGTCTTAGCATCTTCAGTATGTATGCGGTTCCTTCCACAATCAAGGGAATACACACCATCACCATTATCGCTGACGGTCCCGAAAACAAGATCCAGCAAGCGAAAATGCAGCTCGAAAAGAGGATGGAAGTGATACAGGTATTTGTGGACAAGGGCAATACAATCGCCTCACTACCCTCAAGTCCTTCCGCTACAGAGGAGCGAGACAATCAGATCAGACAATATATTGACACAAGAAATAAACAAATAATCAAATAAAAACAATTCATTATGGCAAAGATCAATTTTGGCGGAGTCGAAGAGAATGTAATGACCCGCGAAGAGTTTACACTTTCAAAAGCACATTCAGTACTTGACAATGAGCTGATAGCAGTAATCGGTTACGGTGTTCAGGGACCCGGACAGTCTCAGAATCTCAGGGACAACGGTTTCAACGTAATCGTTGGACAGAGAGAAGGTAAAACCTACGACAAGGCAATCGCTGACGGATGGGTACCGGGAAAGACCTTGTTCAGCATCGAGGAAGCCTGCAAGAAGGCTGACATCATAATGTGTCTTCTCTCAGACGCGGCTGTTATGTCTGTATGGCCGAAGATGAAACCCTATCTGACAAAGGGCAAGGCTCTTTATTTCTCACACGGATTCGCCATCACCTGGAGCGACAGGACAGGTTGCGTTCCTCCCAGTGACGTAGATGTAATAATGGTTGCACCCAAGGGTTCAGGAACCTCTCTCAGAAGACTCTTCCTCGAGGGTAGAGGTATCAATTCCTCATATGCAATATATCAGGATGCAACAGGAAAGGCACTTGAGCGCACTCTTGCACTCGGTATCGGAATAGGCTCGGGTTATATGTTCGAAACCACCTTCCAGCGTGAGGCTGTTTCTGACCTTACCGGAGAGAGAGGATCATTGATGGGTGCAATTCAGGGACTTCTCCTTGCGCAGTACGAAGTGCTCCGTGAGCACGGCCATTCACCCAGCGAGGCATTCAACGAGACAGTAGAAGAGCTCACTCAGTCTCTCGGACCCCTCTTCGGAGAAAAGGGTATGGATTGGATGTATGCCAACTGCTCTACAACAGCACAGCGCGGTGCTCTTGACTGGTTCCCCCGTTTCCACGATGCCATCAAGCCTGTATGCGAATGGCTGTATCTGAATGTTCAGAACGGCAATGAAGCACAGATTTCCATCGATTCCAATTCAAAACCCGACTACCGCGAAGGTCTTGAGAAAGAATTGAAGGCAATGAGAGAGAGCGAAATGTGGAAAACCGCCGAAACAGTGCGCACACTTCGTCCCGAGAATCAGAATAAATAATAAAGCCGATGGACAAGAACAGGATATACTTTTTCGACACCACCTTGAGGGACGGAGAGCAGGTTCCGGGTTGTCAATTGAACACAATTGAAAAGATACAACTTGCAAGAGCTCTCGAATCCCTTGGTGTTGACATAATCGAGGCAGGATTTCCCGTTTCGAGTCCCGGTGACTTCAATTCGGTCATAGAAATCTCGAAAGCAGTGTCAGAGCCCGTCATCTGTGCTCTGACACGGGCAGTCGAGAAGGATATTGATGTGGCTGCCGATGCCCTCAGATTTGCCAAGCGCAAGAGGATACACACAGGAATAGGTACTTCGGATTCCCACATCAGATACAAATTCAACTCCACTCCCGAGGAAGTACTCGAAAGAGGTGTGCGGGCCGTAAGATATGCCCGCAAATATGTGGATGACGTTGAATTCTATGCGGAAGATGCCGGACGCACCGACAACGAATTCCTCGCAAAAGTCGTTGAAGCGGTCATCAATGCCGGAGCGACGGTTGTCAACATCCCGGACACGACAGGATACTGCCTTCCAGACGAATATGGGGCAAAGATAAAATACCTCTGCGAGCACGTTTCAAACATCGACAAAGCGATAATATCCACACATTGTCACAATGACCTTGGAATGGCAACTGCCAACACAATGTCCGGATTGATAAATGGTGCCAGACAGTGTGAAGTCACCATCAACGGAGTCGGAGAACGTGCCGGAAATACTTCTCTGGAAGAGATAGCAATGATACTGCAATCGCACAAGAATCTCGGTCTGGTTTCAGGCATCAATTCCAAAGGAATCTATCCCATAAGCCGCACGGTATCACGTCTGATGAATATGCCCGTACAGCCAAACAAAGCTATCGTGGGCAAGAATGCCTTTGCTCATTCATCCGGGATCCACCAGGACGGTGTCATTAAAAATGTGTGCACCTATGAGATAATAGATCCAAAGGACATCGGTCTTGACACAAATTCAATAGTTCTTACCGCCAGAAGCGGTCACGCCGCACTCAAGTTCCGGCTTGACCATCTTGGAGTAAACATCAGGGACCTGGATATCGACAAGATATACAATGATTTCCTGCTTCTTGCCGACAAAAAGAAAGAACTCACGGACAATGACATTCTGGGTCTGGTAGGAGAAAGTATCAAGGACAGTCAAACGATAAAAGTCAATTGGCTGCAATCTTTCAGCGGCATAGGGATGAAACCTACGGCTTCGATCGGAATGAGCATCAACGGCAAGGAGTTCGAAGCAGCCGCAATGGGAAACGGACCGGTGGATGCAGCTATCAATGCCATAAGGCAGATAATGAAAGAAGACATCACTATCTGCGAATTCACCATCCAAGGAGTGACGAAAGGCTCTGATGACTGCTGCAAAGTACATATGCAGGTCGAGTTTGAGAACAAGTACTATTATGGATATGCCGCATCGACAGATATCGTTGAAGCTTCGGTCAACGCCTATATTGATTGTATAAACAAGATAAAGGGAATAGAATGAACACATTGTTCGACAAAATATGGGACGCCCACGTCGTTAACCTCATTGAGGACGGTCCGACCCAGCTCTACATCGACAGACTCTACTGCCACGAGGTAACAAGCCCTCAAGCGTTTGACAGTATGAGAAAGCGTGGTGTCAAATGTCTCAGGCCGCAGAATATCTTCTGTATGCCTGACCACAACACACCGACTGTCAATCAAGACAAACCTATTCAGGATCCTGTCTCCAAGAAGCAAGTGGACACACTCCAGGCAAACGCCAAAGAGTTCGGCCTCTCGCACTTCGGAATGATGGATCAAAGAAACGGGATAATTCACGTGGTTGGACCAGAAAGAGGTCTTTCATTGCCGGGAATGACTATTGTCTGCGGAGACTCTCACACATCCACACACGGAGCTATGGGAGCTGTAGCCTTCGGAATAGGCACAAGCGAAGTGGAGATGGTGCTGTCATCTCAGTGCATCCTACAGCAGAAGCCCTTATCAATGCGCGTAAGAGTTGAAGGAGAACTTGGGAAGGGCGTCAGCGCAAAAGATGTGGCTCTTTACATAATGAAAGAGATAACTACCAGCGGAGCGACCGGATATTTCATCGAATACGCCGGTCAGGTCATCAGGTCAATGTCTATGGAAGGACGACTGACTCTATGCAATCTCTCCATCGAGATGGGAGCCAGAGGAGGATTCATTGCTCCGGACCAGACCACGTTCAACTATCTTAAAGGACGTGAATTCGCGCCTAAGGGTGAGGCCTGGGACAAAGCTGTCGAATACTGGAAGACACTCAGAAGCGGCGAGGATGCCGTATTTGACAAGGAGATAGTATTTGATGCCGCTGACATCGAGCCTATGATAACATATGGCACCAACCCCGGAATGGGGATGGGTATCACTGAATCCATCCCGAAGGACACTGCTGAGAAATCCTTGAAATATATGGATTTCAAGGCTGGGGAAAAGCTTTTGGGCAAGAAGATTGACTATGTATTTTTAGGAGCCTGCACAAATGGAAGAATTGAAGACTTCAGGGCTTTCGCTTCCATAGCGTGTGGACGTCATAAAGCTGATAATGTAATAGCTTGGCTTGTACCCGGTTCGTGGATGGTTTACAATCAAATCAAAGAAGAAGGGCTCGACAAGGTTCTCGAAGAGGCCGGATTTGAAATCAGGCAACCCGGATGTTCGGCTTGTCTTGCAATGAACGATGACAAAATTCCGGCAGGCAAATATGCTGTTTCCACAAGCAATAGAAATTTTGAAGGACGTCAGGGCCCTGGTTCACGTACACTCCTTGCAAGTCCCCTGACAGCGGCGGCAGCCGCTGTGAGCGGTGTGATAACTGACCCTAGAACACTTATGCAGTAGAGATGAAACGAAAATTTGATGTAATTCAGAGCACTTGTGTGCCTCTCCCTCTGGAGAATATTGACACAGACCAGATTATCCCGGCACGTTTTCTTAAAACTACGACAAACGAGCTGAAGTTTTTCGGAGACAATCTGTTCTGCGACTGGAGAAGGAATCCTGACGGAAGTCCCAATGAGTCTTTTGTTCTCAACAATCCTCTATATGGCGGTGAAATCCTCGTCGCAGGCAAGAATTTCGGTTCCGGCTCTAGCAGAGAGCACGCTGCCTGGGCCATCGCAGGTTATGGTTTCAGAGTCGTGATATCCAGTTTCTTCGCAGACATCCACAAGAACAACGAATTGAACAACTTTGTGCTGCCCGTCGAAGTGTCGCCTGAATTCCTGCAGTCCATCTTCGATGAAGTGGCCAAGGACCCAAAGACAGAGTTGAGAATTGATCTCCCCGCCCAGAAGGTGACAATACTCTCAAATGGCCTCTGTGAGTCTTTCAAGATCAATGGCTACAAAAAATACTGCCTGATGAATGGAATGGATGATATCGATTACCTGCTGAGCCAGAAGGCAAAGATCGAGCAATGGGAATCATCCGAAAACAACAAGTTATGCTGGAAATAATGGATACTACTCTCCGTGACGGAGAGCAGACAGCCGGTGTCTCTTTCAACAGCGACGAGAAACTGGCCATCGCGCATCTGTTGCTTGAGGAAATTAAAGTGAACAGAATCGAGGCCGCATCCGCCCGCGTTTCTGAGGGAGAACTTGAGTCCTTCACCCAGATTTGCGCCTGGGCAGCACAGAATGGTTATCTTGACCGCGTAGAGGCATTGGGATTCATTGACGAAGGCCGTTCCATTGACTGGATCTACAATGCGGGAGGAAGAGTTGTGAACCTACTTATGAAGGGTTCTCTTCGTCATCTGACAGGACAATTGAAAAAGAGCCCGGAGCAGCACGTGGAAGACGTGAAGTCCTGCATTGCCAAGGCTTTGTCGCTGGGGATGAAGGTCAATCTGTACCTTGAAGACTGGTCCAACGGGATGCTCCATTCCGAAGATTATGTCCGATTTGTCTTGGATTCCCTCAAGGACAGCGGCATCAGTCGATTTATGATTCCGGATACTTTGGGGATTCTCTCCCCCGGCAAATGTTTCGAACTTTGCAAAATGATGACCGAGTCATACCCCGGACTCAAGTTTGAGTTCCATCCTCACAATGACTACGATCTCGCTGTTGCAAATGTTGACGCGGCCGTAAGGGCAGGAGTCAGTGGAATACATACAACCGTCAATGGTCTTGGTGAGAGAGC
>DCIC01000063.1:0-121 GCA_002315825.1 Bacteroidales bacterium UBA1736
CCAGATGCCATCCGGGGAATCCTTCTCCCCAGGGGGAGGGCCATTTCATAATATGCTGTGGCTCGGCTTTTTTCCAGATTGCGAAATCGAAGGGGGCCTTCTTGTCGCTTTGCCCGTCAAG
>DCIC01000063.1:230-372 GCA_002315825.1 Bacteroidales bacterium UBA1736
CGTTGCTGATGTAGGCGTATCCGGCCGCAAGGATTTTCTTTACAGCTTCAATCTGCTCGACAATATGTCCCGATGCGCGGGGCTCGATGGAAGGGGGTGCCACATTGAGCTGCCTCATTGCCTCGTGGTAGCGGAGAGTGTA
>DCIC01000063.1:433-832 GCA_002315825.1 Bacteroidales bacterium UBA1736
TTGCTATCTTGTCTTCTCCTTCGTCTGCGTCGTGCTCGAGGTGCCCCACATCGGTGATGTTACGGACATAGCGGACTTTGTATCCCATATGTCTGAAAAACTTCTGGATCACGTCATAAGTGACGCCCGGGCGTGCGTGGCCCAGATGTGCATCTCCATAGACGGTAGGGCCGCATACATACATCCCGACGTGTCCCGGATGAATGGGGATAAATATTTCTTTGTTGTGTGAAAGCGTGTTGGTCAGTCGAATGTCTCTCATATCTGATTCTATTACCGCCGTCTGAGGGCGAAAAATTCGAGCACCAAGTTACCCAAAAAATAAAAAAACAACAAAAAAGAGGATAAAGTATTGATATCAATTCTTTATCCTCTTGTGATTCGGTTGGGATTCGAACC
>DCIC01000063.1:879-8042 GCA_002315825.1 Bacteroidales bacterium UBA1736
TTGCTCTATCCAGCTGAGCTACCGAACCGAATTGGACTGCAAATATACGTATTTTTCCGATTATTGCAAGAGAGGTCCAGTGCTATTGAACTTTATCTTTCTTCTTCTTTCCGACCAGTTCAATCCCGAAAATCAGAGCGCAACCGATTATGCACCAAATAATTGCACCCGGAATATGAAGACCGCTGTCAGGGATGGAGCTGACATCGTTCCAAGGCCAGATCTTGACAAGCGAGCCAATGACAAAGCCTACAAGAATCAGCATAGTCTCTCTTTCGCAGCGCTGGAGAAGCCAGTGCAGGAATTTGGCAAATGCCAGAATCCCCACGAGGCAGCCTGCGGCAAATACAGCTAGAGGAACAATATCCAGATTGTTGATTGCGGACATTATATAATCATATTTGCCGAGAATCACCAATATGAAACTCCCCGAGATGCCCGGGAGAATCATCGTGCAAATCGCCAGAGCCCCGCAAATGAAGATAAACCATAAAGCGTCGGGAGTCCGGGTGGGAGAAAGGGTGCAAATCACAAGCCCGAGGATGCAACCGACAATGGTAATCACCACATCCTTGAATCTCCAATGGTCAATCCCTTTCAGCATATAAAAAGATGAAACGAGAATCAGTCCGAAAAAGAAAGCCCAGGTCTGGACAGGATGAAAATTCAAACAATACTCAGCGAGCTTCGCGAGGGAAATGATGCTGAGCGCCACTCCGACAAAGAGGCTGAGAAGGAAAGTTCCGTGAATGCTTTTCCAAAAAGATTTGAGGCCGTCTTTGAACAAAGATTTCCATACGCTCACGCCCATCAGAGAATTGAGCGCCTCCACAATCTCTGAGTATATGCCTGTAATCAGGGCAATAGTCCCTCCGGACACTCCGGGGATGACGTTGGCCGCTCCCATAAAGAAGCCTTTTACTGCAACTATGATGTTTGTACTCATATCTTGCAAAAATAGCAAATTAATTAGGTAAATTTGCGGCCGTGAAAAGTAAACTCAAATATATCTTGTCCGTAGCGGTAGCGGTTGTACTGTTGTATTTCGCCTTCAGGGGAGTGAAATGGGCTGACTTTCTGGATGTCCTGGTGGAATGCAAGTGGGGATTTGTCGCCCTCTCCATCGGATGCGGTGTGGCCGCCGCCTGGTTCAGGGGTGCCAGATGGGCTTTGATGCTCAAACCCATATATCCCGGAATAAAGGACATTCAATGTTTCAACGCTGTCAATATTTCCCGACTCTCAGATTATGTGCTTCCATACAGCAGCGCAGTGGTCAGAGCAGGGGTCGTCCTGAATAAAGATCTGCATCTTGACAAATCCTTCGGAACAGTTGTGCTGGAGAGGACCTGGGATGTTGTGAGTCTGTTCTTCCTTATAGTACTCCTTCTGATATTCAGATGGAATATGTTCGGTGATTTCTTTCAGGAAAAGGTACTTGACCCGATGATGGGCCGCATCGATATCAAAGTGATATGTCTGGGAGCGATAGTATTGATCGCAGCTGTGATCCTTGTGCTGACAAACAGACGTGTCAGGACATTTGTGAAAGGCATCCTTCAAGGCGCCGGCACTTGTATCCATATGCCCAAGAAAGGGTGGTTCTTCATTTACACCTTCCTTATGTGGGGGATGTTTCTGATGATGACTCTTTCGATTATCTGGTCTCTTCCTGAAAATTATAATCTCAACCTGGTGGATGGCATTTTCATAATGCTTGTGGGCAGTATCGCAAGTGTCATCCCTGTCCCCGGCGGATTCGGGGCTTTCCATTATCTTGTGGCTATGGCCCTGCAGACGATATATGATGTCCCCTTCGAGGTGGGTATCGTCTTTGCCACCCTCTCCCACGAGTCTCAGGCAGTGATGATGATGGTGGCAGGCGCTGTTTCCTATTTCATTGAAGGCAGAAAGAAAAAGGTAATCGACTGGTAGAGCCCGCGGACTCAGTACATTACAAAAAAAATAGACCTTGCGGCCTATTCTTCAGTTCCTTTGAATTTGGCGAGGAACCTTAGCGATGAGTGGTCCGGCCATTGGATAATCATATTGACTTCTTTTACGTGGAAATCTTCGATTATCTGAAACTCAACTTCCTCTCCAGAATCCAACTTTCCTTCTCCGGTGGAGATCCAGATGTGGCTCACTGAAGTCACATCAATACTTTCTGGATTGTATGTGATAGTGATGTCGGGAAGAACAATCTTCTTGTCTTTGTCATTGAAGCATACGTCGCCCTTGGCATTGCCGGGGAACTTGCTCTCACCCTTGATATTGGCTCCTGAAGTGAGAGATATGGACTGTGAGATGGTATAGACTGACTTGTAGTTTGTCTCAAAAACACTTTGAGCGTTGGCACATATAGCCGATATTGTCAAGGCGGCGACAGCCAGAATGATTTTTTTCATATCAGATTATGGTTTGATTATTTACACAAATATAAAGAAAAAACAGTGACAAACATCTAGCGGCTACAAAAAATAGTAAATTATCGGAAATTAAGGAATGATGAAAAAATAAGTTGGTAAGATTCAACAAAGATTACCAACTTATTTTTTAAGATTTACTAAGAACAAGCTCCACCGGACAATGGTCCGACCCGAAAATCTCATTATGGATGTCCGCGGAGACGATGTCTCCCTTCAGATTGTCGGATACGAGAAAATAATCAATGCGCCAGCCTGCGTTCCTCTCTCTTGCATTCATTCTATATGACCACCAGGAGTATTTGACCTCCTCGGGATGAAGAAATCTCCAACTGTCCACAAAACCATTGTCAAGAAGTTGGGTGAACTTACCTCTTTCTTCATCGGAGAAGCCTGCATTGAAATGATTTGTGGCAGGGTTTTTCAAATCTATCTCCTGATGTGCCACATTCAAGTCTCCGCATACGACCACAGCTTTTCTCTCCGAGAGAGAACACAGGTATTTTCTGAAATCATCTTCCCAACTCATCCTATAGTCCAGTCTCTTGAGACCGTCCTGAGAATTGGGGACATAGACACAGACCAGAAAGTATTCTTCCATTTCAAGAGTAATCACCCGTCCCTCGTGATCGTGGGCGTCCACACCAATCCCATAACTGACGCTGAGGGGAGTGAGTCTGGTATAAATGGCCGTGCCTGAATAGCCCTTCTTGTCCGCATAATTCCAGTATGACTGATACCCGAGAAATTCCATATCGAGCTGTCCCGCCTGGAGCTTTGTCTCCTGAAGGCAGACGAAATCCGCATCCAGAGAGTCAAAGATATTGGCAAATCCTTTTCCTGCTACGGCTCTCAGGCCATTGACATTCCAGCTGACAAACTTTATCATTTCACACTCTTGTTTATCTCGTCCATTATCTGCCTGTTGACAAGCGATGCTTCGTGGGAATTGATCTCCGACTCGATTCCACCCCGGTCGATGACATTGAGGAATTCTTCAAACTCGTAGAAGTAGCTGTCCATCTCCAGACCTTCTCTGATTGTCTCTCTGGGCTTTATGGGATTCCTCCCTCCGCTGGGTGCGGAGTAGGGGATGAATTCAGCTTTGATGCAGTTGTGGATATTGTCCAGAATAATGCTTCCGCCCTCCGCGCAGAACTCTGTCGCCGTGTGTGCATCCACCGCCTTGGAATAGGACAGATTTGCAGTCATTCCTTCGTATCCCAGAAGCACCATTCCCTGCGTATTGACCTCCCCGCAATCGGTTTTGATGGTGCTGATGCAGGAAGAAATACTTTGAGGCTTGCCAAAGAGCACAGCGAGGGGGTAAGTGGTATAGATTCCAATGTCCTCGAGCGCTCCACCTCCCATCTGAGGGTTGAAGCTGTTGGCAACGATACCCTGCTTGAGCGCCTCGTATTTGGTGGAGTATTGGCAGTAGCTGGAGAAATATTGGCGTATGACTCCAATTTCAGGAAGTTTTGCCCTTGCCGCTCTGAAATTGGGGTTGAGGGTAGCGATCATCGCTTCCATCAGGGCCTTGCCGTTTCTTCGGGAGGCTTGGATCATCTCTTCAACCTCAGCGCTGTTGCAGGCAAGAGGCTTTTCGCAAAGGACGTGCTTTCCTCTGTTGAGACAGGCGAGGGTGTAATCTTTGTGTGTCTTGTTGGGCGTGCCGATGTAAACTGCATCCACCTCAGGGCATTCTGCCATCTTCTCAATGGAGGTGAAAACCTTTGTGTCCTTATCAAACACTTCAGGATGGGATGAAATAAAAGCTATGGCAGCATCCTCGCTACGCGAGCATACTGCCACAGCTTTAAACCTCCGATCCTGGATAGCGCCCTTCAGAACCCAGTCGGATATTCTTCCGGTGCCGACTATTCCAAATCGAATCATATTTTACAGATCATTGAGTTCTTGAATCATTTCGTCCTTTCTTCCAACGATGATATCCTGGTAGTCCTTCAGACCTGTACCTGCAGGAATCAAATGACCGCAGATGACATTTTCCTTCAGACCCTCAAGGTCATCAATCCTTGCGCGGATAGCTGCTTCACTGAGTACCTTGGTAGTCTCCTGGAAGGAGGCTGCAGACATAAAGCTGTTGGTTCTGAGCGCAGCTCTGGTGATACCCTGGAGCACAAGCTTGGCTGTTGCAGGGAGGGCATCCCTTACCGTCATTGCCTTAAGTCCCTGGCGCTCGAGAGAAGAGTTCTCGTTTCTGAGTTCGCGGGCATCAATAATGTCTCCAATCTCGTATTTCTGAGAATCACCTGCATCGAGGATGTATGACTTGCCGAAGATAGCGTCATTTGCATCAACGAAGCTCCACTTGTCAACCAACTCCTCAGGGAGGAAGTGAGTGTCTCCGGGACTTGTAATCTCAACCTTGCGCATCATCTGTCTTACGATGATCTCGAAGTGCTTGTCATTGATCTTAACACCCTGGAGGCGGTAAACGGCCTGAACTTCGTTCACGATATACTCCTGAGCTTTTACGGGACCGAGTACGTTGAGGATGTCTCCGGGTGACACACCGCCGTCAGAAAGGCGGCTTCCGGCCTTCACATAGTCATTCTCCTGAACAAGAATCTGCTTGGTAAGGGGAACGAGATAACTCTTCTCGATACCTGACTTGTTCTTGATGGTGATTTCGCGGTTTCCTCTCTTGGTCTTACCCATAATGACTTCTCCGTTGATTTCGGAGATGATGGCAGGGCTGCTCGGATTACGTGCTTCAAAGAGCTCTGTGACACGGGGGAGACCTCCGGTGATATCGCTTGACTTGCCAAGCGCACGGGGAGTCTTGAAGATAATGTCACCTACCTTGATGTCGGCCTTGTCAGCGACCATTACGTGAGCGCCGACAGGAAGGTTGAACTGCTTGATGCTGACACCCATTTCGTTGAGGATGTTGATGGTAGGGTTCTTTGTCTTGTCGCGGGACTCGATGATGACTCTGTCTTTGTTGACACTGAATTCATCAGCGCTCTCCTCGCGGAAGGTGACACCCTCGATCATATTCTCGAAGTGGATCTTACCTGCAAGCTCAACGATGGTGACTGCATTGTATGCATCCCATTCGCAGATGAGGTCACCCTTCTTGACGGATTCGCCATCCTTCTTGTAGAGGATTGATCCGTAAGGGATTTCGTATTGTGAGTAAGTGTATCCTGTATTCTCGTCAACTATGCGGACTTCGGTCTGGCGGCTGACTACGACATTCTCTACAGAACCGTCTTCAAGGACTCTCTCAATGGTTCTGAGCTCATCGAAATAGAGCTTGCCGTCGTATTTGGCCTCGATTGAAGAATCAGCTGCGGTGCTGGATGCTGTACCTCCGACGTGGAATGTACGAAGTGTAAGCTGTGTACCAGGCTCACCGATGGACTGTGCTGCAATCACGCCGACAACTTCACCTTTCTCGACCATACGTGAGGTCGCGAGGTTGCGTCCGTAGCACTTCGCACAGACACCCTTGCGGCTCTCGCAGGTGAGCACTGAACGGATTTCAACCTGCTCGATGGGCAGACTGTCGATGAGGTTTGCCGCATCTTCTCTGATCTCTTCTCCGGCACGGATGATCAAATCTCCGGTAAGAGGATTGATGATGTCGTGTACGGAGGTCCTACCGAGGATTCGCTCTCCGAGAGTCTCCACGATAGTGTCCTTGTCCTTGATAGGAGTGGCGATAAGACCTCTGAGTGTGCCGCAATCCTCTTCAGTGATAATCACGTCGTGAGAAACGTCCACAAGCCTACGTGTGAGGTAACCTGCATCGGCAGTCTTGAGGGCGGTATCGGCAAGACCCTTACGGGCGCCGTGGGTAGAGATGAAGTATTCGAGCACTGTCATACCTTCCTTGAGGTTTGAAACGACAGGATTCTCGATAATTTCGTTACCTGCTGCACCGGACTTCTGGGGCTTTGCCATCAATCCACGCATACCGCACAACTGCTTGATCTGCTGGGTTGATCCACGGGCTCCTGAGTCGAGCATCATATATACGGGGTTGAATCCGTCCTGATCTGCGGAGATGTGGGTGGTCACAATCTTGGTCAAGTCATTGTCGATGGCTGACCAGAGGTCAAGTACCTTGTTGTAGCGCTCGCTGTTGGTGATGAATCCCATTGCGTAGTTGCTCTTGATCTCCTCGACCTTGTTGTATCCCTCGGAAATGAGCTTGACTTTCTCTTCAGGAACAAGCACGTCACCCAAGTTGAATGAAATACCTGCTCTGAACGCCTGGTCATATCCAAGGTTCTTGATGTCATCGAGGAACTGTGCTGTACGTGTCACACCTGTGTTCTTGATGACATTTGTAATAATCTTTCTGAGAGCCTTCTTTCCGAGCACCTCATTTACGTAAGGTACCTCATCGGGAACATACTGGTTGACGATGATGCGGCCGGCTGTTGTCTCTACAAGCTCGTAACCCTTTGTGGCGTCCTGCTTGTCCTTGGGGAGACGGACATTAATCTTGGCGTGCATCTCGATGGCTTTCTCATCAAATGCTATGATAACCTCTTCAGGTCCGTAGAATGTCTTTCCGGTACCCTTAGCGCCGGGCTTGATCTTGGTGATATAGTACAATCCGAGCACCATATCCTGTGAAGGCACTGTGATAGGAGCACCGTTTGCAGGGTTGAGAATGTTCTGTGAACCAAGCATAAGGAGCTGAGCCTCCATAACGGCTGCATTGCCCAGAGGGAGGTGAACAGCCATCTGGTCACC
>DCIC01000063.1:8057-8484 GCA_002315825.1 Bacteroidales bacterium UBA1736
TCGAAGTCGGCGTTGAACGCTGTACAGGCGAGAGGGTGAAGCTGAATGGCCTTGCCTTCTATCATTCGGGGTTGGAAAGCCTGGATTCCGAGTCTGTGGAGGGTAGGCGCACGGTTGAGAAGTACGGGGTGTCCCTTCATTACGTTCTCGAGGATGTCCCAGATAACGGGATCCCTGCGGTCAACAATCTTCTTGGCTGACTTTACAGTCTTTACAATACCGCGCTCGATGAGCTTTCTGATAACGAAAGGCTTGTAAAGCTCTGCTGCCATAAGCTTGGGAAGACCGCACTCGTGCATATTGAGCTCGGGACCTACGACGATAACTGAACGTGCCGAATAGTCCACACGCTTTCCGAGCAAATTCTGACGGAAACGTCCCTGCTTACCCTCGAGCATGTCAGAAAGTGACTTAAGTGGTCTTCCGC
>DCIC01000046.1:0-8493 GCA_002315825.1 Bacteroidales bacterium UBA1736
AAATCAAAACAGCCCCAGAGCCGGATTCCCATAAAGAATTCGGCTCTGACATTTTTTGTCCGCACATCACGATTACTTTGCAATTGCAATAATACAACAGCAATATGGAAACAATCACACTAATGGAACATATCAGAATTCGCTCTGGTATGTATATTGGGCGGATCGGTGACGGTAGCCGAATTACCGATGGTATCTATTCACTGCTTCGTGAAGTGTTGAACAATTCCACTGAAGAGTCAATCCTTGGTTTTGGCAACAGGATTGATGTCAGGATTAGCGAATCTGGAGATGTCTGCGTCAGAGATTATGGACGAGGCATACCGGAGATGTCTGAACAACGTGGCGAATACTTTCACTATCTGTTCAGTGACCATAATGCAATGTTTGAAACTCCCCATCAGGTATCGAAAGTATCCGTTGTGGGGCTGAACGGAGTTGGTCTGAAGACTGTGAATGCACTGTCATCAGAATTCAAGATAACTTCATACCGAAATGGGACCGCTCTATCAGGAAAATATCAGCAAGGTGTTTCTGTCTGCGGAAGCAGATTCGAGACAACTGAACCTGATGGAGTTCTCGTGGAATTCCATCCAGACAAGGCCATTTTTAATGAATACCAATATCGGAGGGACATTGTCGAAGACATCCTTTGGGATTACGCCTGCCTGAACCAAGGAATCATATTTTCCTTGAATGAAAAAGTCTTCGTTGCCAAAGATGGACTTCTTGACAAGTTGAATTCAATTGTAGGAGATCAGGCCTTATATGCGCCAGTTCATTTCAAGAACGATGATATCGAAATCGCGTTCACGCATATGAAGGTAATGCCAAGAACAATCATCTCCTATGTCAACAGATACCAAACGATTGGAGGCGGTACTCATGAACAGGGACTGATGCGATATATCCCGAAAGTATTCAATGAATGCCGTGGGACAAGCTATATTGATGATGTCTTCCATAGGAATTTCTTTGGCATCATAAACATCAATATCGATTCTCCCGTTTTTGTTGAAGCTGCAAAGTACACCTTGGCGTCCAGATACCTTTGGGAAAAAGAAACAAAGAGTAACGGCAGCTACAAGCGCAGTCACGGACCTGCAATCTCATCCGTCATCGGAGGGTTTCTCAGGCAGGAACTCGGCGAATACCTGACAGAGCACAAGGACATTCTTGCCGCGGTAGAAAACCATTATCTTCCTTTTTGACAGAGATGGATAATCGTAAGGCTTTCAAGGATGAGATGACGGATAGAGTCGCTATCCGAATGTACAGGGTTCTCGAGCAGAAAGAATCCGTTGACGTACTGTCTCGATGTGGTCGGACCCCGGATTATACTTTCTATGATATTATCAATGCGGTCTCGTCAAGAGTTTCTCTTCCGAAAGACTGCCGGATTAAACTGCGCGGTTATGAGATGATCCTTGATAATCCCACTCCGGTATATATCCGATTCAGCAGCGGCTATTATTGGATTGGCGGTCATCTTCTCATCGTCAGATGTCTGGAACAGATTGTTGACATGATTGTAAACACCATATTGTTTGCCATCCCGGAAGGCCTTTCTTCTCAAGAAGCCCAGAAACAGGATTGGGAAAGAGAATTCAACAAGTATGTAAAGCTTCAGGCAATCAATGCTGTTGCCGAAGATATAAGACAATCGAAACATATGAAATATGGCTATCAATATTAACACAAAAGAGCTACAGAATCTTCTGGAAAGCACGCCGTCAACGCACAACATAATGTTGTCAGGAAAGCATGGCATCGGGAAATCAAAAATCATCACAGACTTCTTCAAATTGAAGGGGCATAAGGTCGTCACTCTCTTCCTCGGTCAGATGAGTGATCCGGGGGATCTCATCGGTCTCCCACATAAAGATGACACTTCTGGCAAGACCGTTTTCATGCCTCCCTACTGGTTCCCTACCGACAACCAGCCCGTTGTACTGTTCCTTGACGAGCTCAACCGGGCCCGTCCGGAGATCCTCCAGACAATAATGGACCTTGCTCTGAACCGTACGCTTGCCGGGCGCAGTCTTCCGGAGGGAAGCCGGATCATTTCGGCCGTCAATGACGGAGAGGAATACCAGCTCACCGACTTGGATCCCGCCCTCGTGTCGAGATTCAACATATACAATTTCCGTCCGACGACCGGAGAATGGCTGCTGTGGGCTTCCAATGCCGGAATCGACAAGAACGTGCTGGATTTCATCGAGAACAACCCTTCGATGCTTGATTCTGACGGCAAGGCTTCATCCGACAGTTCCTGCCTGGAGAAGACCCCGGACCGCCGGGCGTGGGAGAGAGTGTCGGACATTATCAAGAGCGCACCCGTTGTTGGAGCAACCACGAAGAAAATTGTGGCCGGAATTATCGGAGCCAAGGCCGCTGCTTCCTTCTTCGAAAGCTTTACCCAAAGTAGAATCATTCCAGCAGAATCAATCCTCAAAGGGTTCAAGGCCCAGAAAAAGACCCTTGAATCATACAAGGCGCATGACCTTGCTATCATCAATGAAAGTATCTACCGGTGCATTGAGAACGGAAAAGGAGGCCCTGACTGCGCTGACAATTTGATGGAGTACATGGATTGGCTCATTACAAGCGGACGGCGCGAAAGCATGGCTCATTTCTGCTCTGTATTTGAAGGGGCGACCTATTCCAAGGCCAATCTGTTCATGATGAGCAATGCCCCGAAGTGCTTCAAGACAATCACGGATTTTATCCGCAACATGTGATGGAAGAGATCATTGCCAAGATTGTCGAGGACTGGTTTCTCAGTGAGCCCGCACTGTTTGCAACGTACTGCACGCATACTCTCGAAGAGAATACCAAGATGTGTGTGCCCATGCGTTGCGGCAAGATGAGAATCGAGTACAATCCCATCTTGATGCAAGACTGGGGGAAGAAGAGCATCGAGGAGAGGCTCAAGTTCGAGGTGATAAGAATTCTTCTCGGGCATCCTTATCAGCGTCAGCCATATAAAGCCACCAAAGCCGCGTTAGGTATGGCCAGCGACGTCACACTCTCAACCCTTTACCGAAACCCTGATTCCATATCCATCCCGGAGGATCTGAAATATGATAAGGGCCTGTGCTTCGAGGAATACTATAATATCGTCAAGGCTTACCTGAATGCCCTTGCGGCACAAATGGTCTCTTCTCCGTATGATATTGAAGGCCTTGTGCCGGATGGCGGTGGCGGAAAGAGTGATGATGGGCAGTCCAATGATGTGGATATTAATAAGAATGACGAGCAATCTGAACATTTTGCAGGCTCGTGGAGTGATAAAGAATCATACGGTTCAGGACAGCGTACGGAGGAAATCACCGATATAGAGATACCTACTTCTGCCGGAGATAAAGATGAGGATAACAACTCATTCGATAACGGCGAAGAGTCGTTTCCTGAGCCATCGGATACCGATGATGAGCTTGCTCCCAATCAAGCCGAAAGTGCCGAGTTGTGGGAGGAGGACCAGCTTATGCAGGAAGCGGTAAAAGAAGTTATTGAAAGAGCAAAACGTACACATCAATGGGGTTCTCTTGCGGGGAATCTCTCAGATATGATAGAAGCATCTTCAATGGTAAGGATCGATTACCGACGGGTGCTGTCGTGGTTTCGGGCCACCGTGCTCTCTTCCCGAAGACGTCTCACCCGGATGCTCCCAAGCCGCCGGTACGGATTCCAGTTCATGGGCAGCAAGAGGGATTTCTGCACAAAGCTGCTAGTTGCAATAGACGTCAGCGGTTCAGTAGATGACAGGCAAGTGTCACAGGCGCTTTCCATCATCAACCGTTTCTTTAAATATGGCATTGAAAATATTGAGGTCATTCAATTTGATTGTGGCCTTGTAGGTGAGCCGATCTCTATGAAGAAAGCGAAGAAAGCGATGAAGATTGGCGGGCGGGGAGGGACGGACTTCCAGTCTGCAATAGACTTCTTCTCAAAAGGGAAATATGATGGCCTCATCATGATAACAGACGGATATGCACCCGCCCCTACTCTTCCTGAGAACACCAAGGGTAGTATCCTTTGGCTGATTTATAATGAAAACTGTTTCAGAAAGGGCGATTCTCAAACACTGGATGAGTATTCACAGTGGATTGCAACCTTCCCAAAATCCAGATATGTAATTTTACCACCTGTAGTATAGATATGTTCAGGAAAGAACAGATGCTGGACAGATAGAATCTGTTTCTATCTTATCCTTGATCACTTCCCAAGCTCCCGGTTCACCGGAGATAATGCCCCGTTCATTGAGTAATGTCACCAGACGTGATGCTCTTGCGAAACCTAGCCCCAATTGCCTCTGGAGCAGCGTTGTTGAACAAGTTTGCTTCATTATTACCAGACGTTCGGCTTCGCTATAAAGCGGATCTTCCGGTTCTTCACAGGACTCAATCTTTGACTGAACCGGCATATTATCAGGTAAATAATAAGGGAATCCAGTTTCGTTCTTTGACATCAATGATATCTCCTGAAGAAGCGTGCCTTCGTCACAGATAGGAATCTGAAGACGTTCACAGTCGCAACCCTCGCTGAACAGGACGTCCCCCTCTCCCATAAGCTTTTCCGCTCCAGGGCAATCTATTACAGTCATAGAGTCAATCCTTGAGGCAACCATGAATGCAAGTCTTGCTGTGAAATTGCATTTCACAATAGCGGATATGACATCTACGCATGTTCTCTGGGTGGAGAGAATCAGATGAATCCCAACAGCACGGCCTTTCTGTGCCAGTCGCAGGAGCAAAGCTTGGATGCTCTTCGCGAGTTGTTTGTCAGATTTCAGTACGAGCTCCGCATAGTCATCACATACGCACACTAAGTATGGATATCGTCTGAATCCATCTGCGGGTGAGAGTTGATTCTTTAGAAACTTGGAATCATATTCTTTCATATTTGACACATGCGCCTTTACGAGAGCCTCATATCGTTCCTCAAGCTCTGTATTCAATGACGACAGGACTTTTTCTGCTCGAGAAGTATTTGTGACGACACTGTTTACCTTTTCATCAGTCATCGATTCACCATCCGGGACTATTGCCAGACGGCTGTTGACAAGGTCTCTGAACGGAGTGAGCCTGTCACCCTTCGTGTCAATAAGAACCAGTTTCATCTCATCAGGGGATTTTTTCCACAGAAGAGAGAGAAGAATTGATCGTAGAGCTTCTGTTTGCCCCTGCTCGGAAGCCCCAGCAAGGAGAAGATGAGGCATCTTTGTCAGATCAATCACCTTTGTAGAGCGAACAACTGTCTCACCTAAAAGAACTGGAAGCTGAGCCTGGGAGTTTCTATACTTTTCATCCTTGATGAGTTCCGACAGATACACCGGCTCCTTTTCTTTTCGAGGAATCTCAATCCCTATACAGTCTGACAAGACAATGATCCTGACACTGCTCACTCCAAGGCCCATCGCAATCTCCGTATCCATATTTTTGAAGGAACCGACTCGCGCTCCAAGGGCCGGGTACACTTTACATAGAGTATATGAACTGCCGTTCACCGCCTTAATGTCAGTGAACTTCAAATTGCACTCCGTCATCACATTGGCGAGAGTCTCAGTAATTTTCTTCAATTCTGATCTATCCATGGCTTTTCAGTTTTATTTGATTGCAAAGAAACAGCCTGTTGTTGTCAAAATCTGGCAGACTGCCGTATTTCTTGTTCCACTCTGCCAATAAATGGTAGGAATGCCATTATTTCTTTGCAGGGAAAGAAACGAACATGATGGATAGTAAACCAAAAAGACTTGAATATGTCGTAGGGATGTGCGCTGACAGCATCATTGAGGACGCTCTGAACAAAGAAAGGATATCAACAGGATTCAAAGCAATGGACCATGGAATCGGCGATTGGAAGAAATCCCGCCTTGTTCTGCTCTCTGCACGACCATCCGTAGGCAAGACATCCCTCATGCTTGACTTGGCTCTCAATATCGCAAAACAACAGCAGGCTTGTATTATCTATTCCCTTGGTATTTCTGCAAGGCGTCTAGGCTACACAATACTTAACAAGGAGACCGGGATTGAGGCATATCGCTTCAGGAGCGCCGAAAATATTACAATGGATGAGATGAAAGAGGTGTCCGATAAAGTGAAAGAGTTTGAAGATACCAATCCTCCGCTATTCATTGACGACAATGCCCCCAGGGATTATTATGAATGGATAAAAACTGCCCGAGAGTTCATCGACATGCATAACATAAGGGTTGTGTTCATTGATTATATACAACTGTTTGAGTTCTCCAAGGCAGATACTGACACGGACCGGCATCGGTTGATTCTTGAGGAACTGCGAAGACTTGCGGAAGATTTGAGAGTCACCATCATCGCGCTGTCCACAGTATCTTCCCCTTGGAAAAAAGGGCACCACACATCTGTAAAAGATACTCTATCCCCCGGCATATCGATGGACGTTTTGGAGACTTACGTCGATCTTGCAATGGTTCTTCATCACAACGACTGGTGCGGAATCGAAAAAAACAGGGACAGAGCCGTACTCCACGTAACGCATAACAGGTTCGGGGAGAGAAACATAAAGATGGAACTCAAGTGGGATAATAAGAACTGTAAGTTTCTTGATATTGAAGGCGCCCTATAAAGTGACAAATTCTCTTTTGCTGCCGATATTTGGCACGCAAGGGGGTTACTTTTGCATAAACAAATCAATGATAAGATGAAGGATTTTGCAGCAATTGATTTTGAGACAAGTAATGAATGTCGAAGCAGCGTATGCAGTGTCGGTATTGTAGTTGTTCGCGACGGTAAGATTGTGGACAAGTTTTACAGTCTTATCCATCCTGAACCGAATTACTATCAGTGGTTCTGTCAGGAGGTTCACGGTTTGAGTGAAGAAGACACTGATGATGCCCCAAAGTTCCCGGCAGTCTGGGAGAAAATCGTTCCAATCATTGAAGATCTTCCACTGGTTGCCCACAACTCACCTTTTGATGAAAGCTGTCTGAAGGAGGTTTTTGATGCCTATGAGATGGACTATCCCGGGTACACATTCCTTGACACATGTGCCGCATCAAGGAAGATATTACCGGATCTCGAGAATCATCAACTCCAGACTGTATCGGCAGCATGCGGGTATGATCTTACCAATCATCATCATGCACTTGCCGATGCTGAAGCCTGTGCATATATCGCGATGCAGATTTTGTAATATTCCCACATGTCAGGACAAGAATAACATGTGGTTTTCTTCATGCCAACACGTAAACGAGCCAGTAGAGAGACCCCTATTGGCTCGCTGTGATTCGGGCAGGCGGTTAATACCAGATATGGAATCTAATCATCCATTTCCAGAACCTGCTCCATGGCATTTCCGGATGCATCATAACTTATTCCCTCCTTTTATTGTTCAACATTATTGTTGTTCATGAACTTGACTTTGGAAGCGTTGTCAAGTCCGTTTTTAATCAGCTTGCCACCGGCGGCAACGCTTGCAGCGCCAAGAAACACTTTGACGACAAATTTTACAAACTCACTCATTTCTCGTTAAAGATAAAGTCGACCAGATCATCAATCACATCGGAAACCTTCTGGCCAATGGCTGTTCCGGTATGCATTCCCGTTTCCCATGCAACTTTGCTGATGGAAGATGTGTCGGTGGGCACATTGACCGCACCAAGAATTTTTTGAACCGTACTGTTCATTTCTGTTTGTATTTTAACATTGCAAAAATACCATCGATGTTTGCCAAAGTCTGGCATCGATTGTTAATCTTCAAATTAGTTTTTGTGTGCCATTCTTTAGCAGACATAAGGAGTAGATTTGCCTTCATTATGAAAGACAGATACAAAGACACACTTAGCGTTGCAGACGAAATCAGCGAAACTTTAGGCTCTGGAGAAAACATTAAGCCAGGCCAGCTGACAAAGCTGTTGGATGCATACAACAGGGATACCATGAAAGAGGACAAAGTTAGAAGCATGGTCGCACTGACTATCGCCAATGCCATAGATGAGAGGCTGAAGAGCAGTGGATATGATTATAAATACGAGTTTCGGGGAGATACAGCCTATCTAAATGTTTCACTCATCAGGGATAGTCTGGTAAGATTCACAATTACGTCCGAGAATCTTTCATCCATAATGGCAAATATGACATCCACCCTTGATACCCTGTCTACTCTACTGTCCCGAAATGGTCCCTTCATGGTACTTTCTTCACAAAGCCTGTAATTAGATTACCCTTGTTATATCGATATTTATAATATATTGATTATTAGTTATTTGAAAAATAATAAGTATTTCGGAAATCTTAACAAAAATTAACAAAAGATTCTTGGAGAGCCGCGTTCTGATTGTCTATCTTTGCCCCCAGAAACAATCCGAATCATACGGATCCCTAAAATACCACAATGATACTCGACTCTCAATGCAACAGGGTGTATTTGTCTGCACTCTTGCCGGAGGTTTGCCCTCAGACTTTCAAGAACTTGTCACAGATTCTTGATGAACACAATGTGAAATGGTCCTGC
>DCIC01000046.1:8521-9414 GCA_002315825.1 Bacteroidales bacterium UBA1736
CACCAAAGACATCTGGTGCCGGGATTTTATGCCCATCCAGGTTGGCAAAGACCGTTTCGCCAATTACGAATATAACCCGGACTATCTTCGGAACTTCAAGAAGTACAAGAGCAAAATCACAGACTACTTCGACATATTCAACGATCTTGGGTATGACTCTGACGGGCTGATTTCCGATATCATTCTAGATGGCGGGAATGTAGTCCGATGTGGCAGCAAGGTAGTGATGACTGCAAAGGTGTTTGAGGAGAACCCCTCAATCAGGCCTTTCTCATTGCTTGAGAGACTGGAAGCCGCCTTCGATGCGGATGTAATCATCCTGCCCTGGGACACAAAGGAAATATATGGTCATGCTGACGGCATCTGCCGCTATGCTGACGATGACACGATAATCCTTACCAACTATCGTCAGATGGACAAGAAGATCGGGCAGCGGTTCTATGATTGTCTTAAGCCTCATTTCAAGAATATCGTTGAACTCAGCTACGGTGACTGGTGCCTACATAAGAATTCCTGGGCCTATATCAACTGGTTGCAGACCGATCAGATAATCATCATCCCGAGCTTTCAGGAAGATACTGACTGGGAGGCAGTAGAGCAAGTCGGATGGGTAATGCCTTCGTACAGGGACAAGATTGTTCTTTGTGAATGTCCTGACCTCGTGAAACTTGGTGGTGCATTGAACTGCTGCAGCTGGACAATAATGGAATGACTATGGTGAAGTACGTTGTTGATGAGTCATATCCTTACGCAAACGGGGGATATTTTATGAAGGCAATTCCGACACCTAAGTATGGAGTGATGCCGAAGGATGTCGCCGAAAGCCTCTATTATAAGGCTATTCAAGATTTATCAGAGGGCAGAATTGAAGAAGGAAGAAAAGGTTTGGAATC
>DCIC01000123.1:0-353 GCA_002315825.1 Bacteroidales bacterium UBA1736
GCCATTGATATTATTGTCATTGACTCTGTGGCTGCACTTACTCCCAAGGCTGAGATTGAAGGTGAGATGGGTGACAACAAGGTCGGTCTTCAGGCTCGCCTTATGAGTCAGGCTCTCAGAAAGCTCACTGCAAATATTGCAAAGACCAACACCTGCTGCATTTTTATCAACCAGCTCAGAGAGAAGATTGGTGTGATGTTCGGCAACCCCGAGACTACCACCGGAGGAAATGCTCTCAAGTTCTATGCTTCGGTGCGCATCGACGTGCGTCGTACCACTCAGCTCAAGGACGGAGAGGAGGCTACAGGGAACAGGACCAAGGTGAAGGTTGTCAAGAACAAGATGGCACCTCC
>DCIC01000123.1:509-8320 GCA_002315825.1 Bacteroidales bacterium UBA1736
GAGGCTGTCAAGCAGCTGCTTTCTGACAATCTTGAGCTCTGTGATGAGATCGAGGCAAAGATCCGTGAGGCAATAGCACAGATAAACGATTGATAGATGGGAAAGAAGATAATTTTGACAGGAGACCGCCCCACAGGGAAACTCCATATCGGTCATTATGTGGGGTCGCTCAGACGCAGGGTGGAATTGCAGAACAGCGGCAATTTTGACGAGATATTCATAATGATTGCCGACGCTCAGGCTCTGACGGACAATGCCGACAATCCGGAGAAGGTGCGTCAGAATATCATCGAGGTCGCTCTGGACTATCTCTCGGCCGGACTGGACCCTGAGAAATGTCATATTTTCATCCAGAGCCAGGTGAGCGAGCTGACTGAGCTTACATTTTTTTATATGAATCTCGTTACGGTCCAGAGGCTTCAGCGCAATCCTACCGTAAAGCAGGAGATTCAGTTGCGGGGATATTCCGACAACAATGAAGTGGCCGATAACAAGGCCGGGACTCCGGTGGGCTTTTTTACCTATCCTATCAGTCAGGCCGCAGACATCACTGCCTTCAAGGCAACGACTGTTCCCGTGGGTGAGGACCAGGAACCTATGATTGAGCAAACCAGGGAAATCGTCAGAAAATTCAACTCTGTATATGGCGAGACCCTTGTTGAACCTGATATTATGCTTCCTGACAACGCTGCCTGTCTTCGTCTTCCGGGTACCGATGGGAAAGCCAAGATGAGCAAGTCATTGGGGAACTGCATCTATCTCTCGGATTCGGCCGAGGATGTAAAGGCGAAAGTAAAGGGAATGTTTACGGATCCTGGTCACCTGCAGGTGAGTGATCCCGGCAAGGTGGAAGGAAATACAGTGTTTACATATCTGGATGCTTTCTGCAAGCCCGAGCACTTTGACAAGTTCCCGCAGTGCTTCGTGTCCAAAAAATCCAGCTTTGAATTCCATAGCCTGGATGAAGTGAAGGAGCAGTACCGCAAGGGTGGCCTCGGAGATATGATGATAAAAAATTTCCTTAATGAGGTCCTCAATGATACACTTGAGCCTATCCGTAATCGCCGCAAGGAGCTGGAGCAGAATCTTCCCTATGTATATCAAGTACTTCAGGAAGGAAGCAAGGCTGCCTGTGAAGTTGCTGCCAAGACTCTGTCGGATGTCAAGCGTGCTATGAGGATCAATTATTTTGACCCGGGCGTCCTTGAAGAGCTTATCAAGGAGCAGTCAGAACGCTACACTACCGTTTCAGATAGTAAGTGATATTTGTGACGACGCGCACGTTCTTTATATAGGGCGTGTTGCTGTCGCGATTAGAGATACTGAAAGTACCCTGTGATGCTTGTTGAATCTTGCCCAGGGTGCTTTCTGAGTCTTTGGCAAACTTCTCTGCCACTTCCCGGGCATTCTTGGTGGCTTCTTCTATCATAGAGGGCTTGATTTCATTTAGTCCTTCGAAGATGAATTCCGTTACGGAGTCCCACTCGTTCTCCGGTGCGATGCCATATTTGAGAAGGTCCTTCTGGGCTGTCTGCAGGGCGAGAATCTTGTCCACTTTCTTGGTGCATACAGTTACTACACACTTTGCTACATATCTGTATGTCCTGTCATTTGAGCCGTATTCCTGGGTGAACTTGTCGCTTATCGATGACGTGCCTATTGTGATTTCGTCGTTCTCCATCCCACCGGCGGAAAGAAATGAGATAAGGCTGGCATTTTTCTGCTCGATCTCTGAATATATGGTGCTGAGATCATTTCCTACCACTTTGTAGATTATCGGCCAGATGACTTTGTCGGCCATAACCTCTTTCTCACATAGTCCCTTGACGCTGACTGTCCTTTCGAAAGAACGGTATTCCTTTACTGCTATGGGAAACTGGATCCCGAGGATGATGAGACCGGCCATTATGGCAAGGCCCATATAAAAATTAGACTTGTTCATTTCGCTCTTTGTTTTTACTACGCAAATATAATGTTATTTTTGCCTTTGATTTCAAAACAGCTTCTTACTTTTGAGTGTGATATGCTTGAAAACAAGACAATAATTGCAGGCCCTTGCAGTGCTGAAAGCAGAGAGCAGGTGCTTAAAACAGCTGAAGGACTGACTTCGGTAGGAATATCCTATTTTCGTGCGGGTTTGTGGAAGCCAAGGACGCGGCCGGGCTGTTTTGAGGGTGTGGGAGAGAAAGGCCTTGAGTGGATGAGGGAGGTGAAGCAGAAGTACGGACTTAAAATAGCCACGGAAGTCGCATTCAGAGAGCACGTCGAGATGTGTCTCTCTGCGGGTGTGGATTTGGTGTGGATAGGAGCGAGGACTACATCCAATCCTTTTCTGGTCCAGGAATTGGCCGAGGCATTGGGCGGAAAGAATATCAAGGTTCTGGTAAAGAACCCTATCAATCCTGATGTGGACTTGTGGGCCGGGGCTGTCGATCGTCTTACACGCGCAGGCGTGAGGAATGTGGGCGTTATTCATAGGGGATTTTCATCCTATCAGAAAATAAAATATCGTAACGCTCCGGGCTGGCAGATTGCCATCGAGTTCCGCCAGAGATATCCCGATGTGCCTTTCTTCTGTGATCCGAGCCATTTGGCGGGGCGGAAGGACTATATTCTTGAGCTCAGCCAGAAATCTCTCGATCTGGGGCTGGACGGTCTGATGATAGAGACTCATTGCTCTCCTTCCCAAGCGCTGAGCGATTCTGGACAGCAGCTTACCCCAAGCGAGCTCAAGTGTTTGCTTGATAGCCTGTCTGCCAGAAAGCCCTTGCCGACAAGCGAGGATGTCCGCAGCCGCCTTGAGGAAATGAGACGCGATATGGATGTGATTGATACCCGCATTCTGCAGGATTTGACCGACAGAATGGATATCAGCCGTCAGATGGGACATCTTAAGAAGGCTGAAGGTATATCTGTCATCCAGACAGGACGATGGAACAGTCTTCTTGAAAGGGTCTGCGAGGAGAGTAAAAAATATGGACTCCGCGAAGATTACGTGAAGTCCATATTCAGCATTATCCACGATGCGTCAATCGACGAGCAGGACTGAGTTGATGTCAATCGTATAGTCTTTCCCGTATCCGTTCACACATAATGTGATACGCCCTTTCCTGCCTTTGATGGATCTTACTACGCCGAGGGCCTTGCCACTGAACATAGCCTTCTGAGTCCCCTTCAATGATAGCGAATCTGCGGCGTTCCCGTTGTCAATACCGGCCAATTCACCCTCTCCGCTCACGCTGAAGCGGAGCATCTCGTCGGCAGTCGGCACTTCGATACCGTTTTCGTCAACGGCTGATACTGTGACGTATGACAGATCATAACCATCGGCGGAGATTGTCTGGCGGTCAGCTTCGAGTTTAAGGGCTACCGGCTTGCCTGATGTGCGTCTCACATCTCTTGCAACTTCTTTTCCATTCTTATATGAGACAGCTTCAATGGTTCCGCTTTCATATGCGATGTCAGTCCATTGAGCGTGTAGTCTTGGACCTTCCTTCGAGCTTTTGCCCAGGGACTTGCCGTTTAAGAAAAGCTCTACCTCATCGGCATTGTTGTAATATGCCCAGACATCCACAATGTCTCCTTCCTTCCAGTTCCAATGCGGGAGAAGGTGGAGGACGGTATTGTCTGTCCATTCGCTGCGATACATCCACCAAGTGTCTTTAGGGAATCCTGCCAGATCCACCACTCCGAAATAAGAACTTCTCGAAGGCCACTCGAATGGTGTGGGCTCTCCCATATAGTCGAAGCCGGTCCAGAGGAATGTGCCGGCCACAAAATCTCTTTCCCTTACTGCATACCACGCTTCTTCTGCGGTTTGTCCCCAGGGGACGCGGCTCATATCAAATGCGGTGAGCTGATGGTCTTCGGGATATGGCGTATTGGCAGCTTCGGGGTATTGGTCAATGAATTTGTGGGGAAGGACTTCAAGCCTTGAAGAAGGAAAATGATATACCCCTCGGCTATTGATGGATGAAGCGGTCTCGGAACCTAAGATAGGAGTGTCCGGGAACCATACCCTGACCGAATCATATTTTGCGATATTGTAATTGATCCCCAATACTTCCAGCGCTCCGCTGCGCAAAAGATTGTTGTGAGTGTAGGCGTGGTTGCAGCCCGAAGTGACATATCTAGTGTCGTCAAGAGCTTTGACTATTGAGGCTAGATGTCTGGTCAGCAATACATTAGGATTGCTTTCGGAAGGATCTCCGCTATTGGTGGGGTCAGAGAAATTGAGAAGGAAGTTGGCCTCTTCCGGTGAAAGATTTTCAAGGGATTCATCCTTGGCATCGAGCTGCTCGGGGACTTCGTTTCCTATGCTCCACATAATGATGGAAGGATGATTGCGGTCTCTCTTAATGAAATCAGACAGGTCTTTGTTGTACCAGTCGGGGAAGAATCTTGCGTAGTCGAATCTGGTCTTGCGTCTCTTCCACATATCGAAGGCTTCATCCATTACTACAAATCCCATTTCATCGCACAGATTCAGCAGCTCAGGTGCGGGAGGGTTGTGGGAAGTCCTTATGGCATTCACACCCATATCTTTGAGGATTGACAATTCTCTTTCAAGCGCCCTGGGATGAATGGCCGAGCCCAGACAGCCCATATCGTGATGCAGGCATACTCCTTTCAGCTTGACCGGGTTGCCGTTGAGGAAGAACCCTTTATCCTTGTCGAAGAATATGGTTCTGACTCCGAATTTCTGCGAATAGCAATCCAGAATTTCCTTGTCTTTGGTGATACATACCTGAAGTGTATATTGATAAGTGTCTTCGATATCCCAAAGATGAGGTCTGGGGATCTCAAGCTCCGCAGTTGTTGAGGAGGCTACTTTCTTGCCATTCTTGTCAAGGACAGTATAATTGAGTACGGTGCCTGTCATATCTCCTTCCACCTCTGTCTGAACCTTTACGGTGGCTTTTTCCGGAGAGATCTCAGGGGTTGTCACATATACTCCGCTATAAGCGATATGGGTTTCATTGACCGTTACCATTCGCACATTGCGGTATATTCCACATCCTGCGTACCAGCGGGAATTGGGCTGCTCAGTATTGTCGCAGCTTACAGCTACGACATTGTCCTCTCCTTCGCCATTGAGATATCCGCTGATGTCATAGGAGAAGGAACTGTATCCGTAGGGGCGTGTTCCTACTGTCTGACCATTGACATAGACGGTGCTGTTCATAAATATGCCGTCAAACTCCAGGAAACACTTTCTCCCTTGACCAATACCTTCGGGGGTGCTGAAATGCTTTCTGTACCATCCCATTCCTCCCGGGAGAGCACCTCCTGTGGGTCTGGATGGGTTGGCGTCGGAGAATTCACCTTCTACGCTCCAGTCGTGAGGCAGATGCAACTCTCTCCAATCCGAATCGTCGAAATCGGGCTGGGAACATATTTGCTCGGTGAGTTTGAATCTCCAGTCGAAATTGAAGTCTTCAATCATTCTGGGTGTAGTCGATTTGCAGCAACAGAACAACAGGGCGGCTGCAAGGAATGGGATAATTCGTTTCATAATCGATTATACTGGATATAATGGGTAAAAATAGGAAAAAACTTTCTATTTTCGCGTACCTTACATCCATATGGCTTCATACCTTCAAATAGAAAACATATCAAAGTCCTACGGCCCGAAGATTCTTTTTGAGAATATCGCCTTCAATGTCAATGAGGGAGACAAGATTGCCTTGATTGCTCCAAACGGGACGGGGAAGACCTCGCTTATGCGAATCCTTGCCGGGAAGGACAAATCTGATTCGGGCGGGTCGGTCAAATTCTTGAAGCAGATCCGTATTGCTTTTCTGGAGCAGGAATATTCCTTTGAGCCTTCGGATACTGTTATGGGGCGTATTCTTTCGGGCAGCGGTCCATTTATGGAGGGAGTTGATCCTTTTGAATACGAGAGGCGTATTCTTAAGTTACTGACGGAATTCTCAATCAGTGGGGATGAAAAAATGGGAAATCTCTCAGGCGGTGAAGTGAAGAGGGTGGCCATCGCTGAGATGCTCTCTACTGAGGCTGATTTTTTTATAATGGATGAGCCTACCAATCATCTGGATTTGGATGCAATAGAGTTTCTGGAGTCTTATCTCCAACGCTCACGCTGCACTTTGCTGATGGTGACTCATGACAGGTATTTCCTTGACAGGGTGTGCAATACGGTAATGGAGCTGGATCACGGTTCGATTTATGTGTACAGGGGGGATTATGAGAATTTTCTTGAGAAAAGGGATGAGCGAATATCCAACTACAATGCAGAGACGGACAAGGTCAGAAATATTCTCCGACGGGAGCTTGAGTGGATGCACGCCACTCCCTGCGCCCGCACCGGCAAGGCAAAATATCGCAAACAGGCTTTCTGGGATCTAAAGGAGAGGGCATCCCAGACTTATACGGTAAAGGAGCTCGATCTCTCCGAGGTCGGGGCGTCATCCAGGCTCGGGACAAAGATTATTGATTGCAAGGACGCCTCTTTTTCTTTCGCAGACAAAAAGATACTCTCGCATTTCAATTATAATTTTCAGCGCTACGAGCGTGTCGGCATTGTCGGGCGGAACGGCATAGGTAAATCTACTTTTGTGGGGCTTCTATGTGGACAGATCAAGCCTTCGACCGGTGTAATTGAGATGGGGGAGTCGGTGAAAGTCGGGTATTACCATCAGTCGGGCATCCAGTTTGACGAAGACCAGACTGTGCTGGAGACTGTCAATGACACAAGGCTTCTGGCTCGCTTCCTTTTTCCTCACGAGATGCTCAATAATAGGATTTCGAAGTTGTCCGGAGGAGAGAAAAGACGATTGTACCTGTTGACCATTCTGATGCAGAATCCCAATCTTCTGATATTGGATGAGCCCACAAATGACTTGGATATCGTGACTTTGAATGTGCTGGAGGAGTATCTTCTGGAGTTTAAGGGCACCCTTGTCATTGTATCGCACGACCGTCATTTCCTCGACCGTCTTGTGGACCATCTTCTGGTGTTCTATGACGAAGGCGAGATAAAGGATTTTATCGGGACTTATACCGAGTACAGGACTTTTATCCGGGACTATGAGGCCGAAAAGAAGCGGCAGGAGAGAGTGAAGGAGCAGCCGATTGTCAAAACCGCCGAGCTGCCCTCGCCAAAGCGCAAGCTCAGTTTCAAAGAGAAGAAGGAGCTCGAACAGCTCGAATTGGATATGGCTTCATTGAATGAGGAGAAAGAAGCCATTGAAAAGATTCTTGCCGGCGGGGGAGGGTCATACGATGAAATACGTCAGGCATCCGAACGCTTCCAGGCCTTGAAGGAAGAATTGGATATGGCTGAACTCAGGTGGTTGGAACTCTCTGAGATAGGGTCATAGTATGGCCGGCTTGTCGTTGATCTTGGACTTGCGGAAAAAGATGTCGCTGAAGGTCCCTTCAATATGGTTCTCTCCCTTTTTCACCCCCTCGAAATTACAGTTTTCCAGACTGATGTTGTTGAGCTGTCTGGGGTTGTCCCTTCCTGATATCCAGAGCCCGTATTCGGATTGGCTGCAATTGACATTGTCCAGGTAAATGTTCTTTATGGAGGCGGATTGGTTTGTGGATGTGCTTTCGTCTGCGGCGCATTCTGAGGCTTCCGTATGGTTGAGGTCGATTTTCAGGATGGCTTCTTTGCAGTTTGCTGCTTCTACGTTGCGGATGTATATGTTCTCGATGGTTCCGCCTCTGAGAGTTGAGGTCTTGAGGTTGAAAATGTTGCGGATCTCGCCGGAACTGATTCTGCAATTCTCGATATAGACATTCTTGCAGCCTCCGGCAATCTCATCGCCAATCACTATGCCTTC
>DCIC01000123.1:8421-9579 GCA_002315825.1 Bacteroidales bacterium UBA1736
ATGCTGATGCCTTCGCCGCTTGTGCCGAATTCGCCGGTTTCGAGCAAAGCGTTCTTGCAGGATTCTATGCAGCAGCCGTCACCTGCGCCTTGGGAGTTGATTTTGATGTTTTTGATGGTCAAATCTTCGCAGAGCAGGGCGTGAATCGCCCAGGTGGGAGAGTCCAGTATGGTGACGCCTTCAATCATTGCTCTGGTGCATTGGCAGAAATTGATGGTCTGCGCCTTGATTCCGTCTTCGACCGTGAGGGTCCTCTCGTGTATGGGCTTGGGGCTTGTCAGCCAATTGGCCGGAATCGCGCAACTGTCTTGCAGGGAGGTTATTTCGCTTACGTCAATTGAGCCTTCTCCGATGATTGCGATATTGTTTTCTCCCCAGGCGTAGATCAGGGGATGGGTGTTGTTGCAGTCAATACCTTCGATTCTGGTGGGTACGGCGGGGAAGTAGAGCTCTTTTTGGGGAAGGAATTTGAGAGTGGAATTTTTGGATAGCTTGAGGCAGACATTGCTTTTCATTGTTATTGATCCGGTCTGCCAGGTACCTTCGGGCACAATGACTGTTCCGCCTCCTTGTCTGCTGACAAAGAGGATGGCTCTGTTGATTGCGTCGCCCGCTGAATTGTTCGGATCGTTGTCTTTAGCTCCGAAATCAAGGATGGAGACCCAGGAGCTGCTGAAGGCCGGTGTGCTGATGTTTCCGGCTATTCTCTCGACGTTGTCCCAGGTGTTTGCTTTGGCGCTGAGGCCTGTAGGTATGACAAATATGGCCAGGGTCAGAATGGCCAATGCGAACTTGTTCTGTTTCATCTTTTCCATTTTCGAGTGCAAATTTGCGAAACTTTTGCGACTTGTTGAAATTATCAATTTTCGGACCTGACTCTTTGAAAAACATTGGTGTTTTGTCAGATTATTTTTTTACCTTCGCGACAATTCTAAATATTCATATTATGTATTGGACCCTCGAATTAGCCAGCAGTCTGGATGATGCTCCATTCCCTGCAACCAAAGATGAACTTATTGATTATGCCAACCGTTCCGGTGCTCCCGAGGAGGTTATGGAAAATCTTCAGGAGCTTGAGGAGGATGGCGAGATTTACGAAAGCATAGAAGACATTTGGCCTGACTACCCGACCAAAGAGGATTTTTTCTTTAATGAGGA
>DCIC01000123.1:9665-11386 GCA_002315825.1 Bacteroidales bacterium UBA1736
GCTATGGGAATGAAACGGAGGATAAACTTGGGTAAAACTTGGGTGTTTTATCAAAATATTTGAAAGAATACGAGTATTTATTAATCCTTACGTGATTTCCGTGATATTATTTTCAGAACCTTAAAAAAATAAATCATGGGAAAACAAAAACAAACCTCACCAGTGGGAAAACTGGTACTTCGACCTAAGCAGGTCAACAAGACCACGGGATGTGGTCCAATTTACATTACATACTTCGTTTGCGGCAAAACAATTGAGAAGTCAACAGGTATTATTATCCCTGATTCATCGTGGAATGCCGTATCTCGGAAGGTCGTTAGCCATAAAGATTCAAGTAGACTGAATGGGGAGATAAATGAAATCAAAAGAAATCTTGATGAAAAATTTGCAAAATATCCGGGAATAATGACTCCGGAAATTGCGCGAAGAATCTTGAACGGTCAACAGGTATATGGTCTGGAAGATCCGAACGAGATAGATTTTGTTCAGTATACTTTGGATAATCAGCGCAGAAGATATGAGATACACGATATCGGATACAGTGTTCTCTACAACTCAATATTAGCAATAGAGCGTTTTAGGAAGTTTCTAGCGAACACAAAAGGTGAAGGTTTTATATCCCTCTCCTCTATGTCAATTTCCGTAATAGATGAATATAAAACTCATCGTTTGAAGGAAATCTGTTCTGATACTCTTAATAAGGAACTTGCTCCATTGAAATTTGCCATCAGTTACGGCGTTCAAAACGGGCTTATGGATATCAGAAAATTTGGAGACTTGGATGATATCTATATCAAGAAAGAACGTAGTTACAATGGTGATAAGTCGCCAGAAGTATCAAACATTCATTACTTGTCTCACGAGCAAATGGCAGCCTTTATCAAACTATATCCAACGGTAAAGTTCGATCGAACAAGGGAAATAATGGATATGTTTCTTTTCAGTTTTTATGCCTGTGGATTGCGTATTTCAGATATCGCGACCCTTGAATGGTCGCACATTGATTTTGAACGGCAAATGATGACAAAGATTCTGGTTAAGGGTAAGAATTGCCATGAGGTTACACTGAATGAAAGGGCTATGGAAATATTGGATAGGTGGAAAAAGAAGAATTATAGTAAACGTTTTGTCTTTAATCTTCTTCCTGACGATTTTGTATTTTCTGACAAACAGAACCAGGAGTTGTGTGACAAGTGTGCAATATTATCCAAGCTGATCCCCTGCAATTATCATATTGACCCCCGGATATGACCGATTCTTATGATGTTGACCCCCAAACAGACGCAATCCTGCGGGGGTCAGTATGATAAGAATCACGATCTTGACCCCCGGTTTTCAAAGTAGTTTTCCCGTTCGTTTGAGTATGTTTGAGCAGAACTCAAACACACAAACAGACATGGCAGGAAAACGAATTGAAATGAAAGATGTACGGTCAATCGTATTGATGCTGGATCAGGGTTATGGCACAAAACACATCGCCAAGGCTCTCGGCATATCCAGAAACACAGTCAAAGCATACAGGGACTCGATGGTTGAAAGGCACCTGTCGAGCCGAGAACTGCTGTCAGTCCCGGAGGAGGAACTCGAAAAGTTCTTCAGTCCCGGGACTCCGGAAGACGATCCGAGGATGGTTCCTCTCCTGAAGGTGTTCCAAGGGATGGAAAAGGAGCTTGGCAGGGTGGGAGTGACAAGGTTCCTGCTGTGGACCGAATACGCCAGGA
>DCIC01000134.1:0-322 GCA_002315825.1 Bacteroidales bacterium UBA1736
CAATAATTGACGAGGACCGAATGGGTGACTCGAGCGAAGCGAGGGGCGGGATGGAGCACGAAGCGCGGAAGGTCTCCGGAGGGGACAGACGAAAACTCGGAGGCAACAAAAACAGCTCGGCTTACTCCTCGGCGTCTTCGAAACCGAAATACTGCCCCTTGCGGGTAATAGGCACTCCAGTCTTCATCCAAGCCGGCATAGGCGCACCGAGAAGATAGTGATCGAAAAACTGCTGGAGCCTGATGGACAGATCCTTGGTATTCTTTCTTTCCACCAAGTTGTGAGCCTCATTATTGTATTCGAGCAACCAGGCAGGATGTCC
>DCIC01000134.1:425-9845 GCA_002315825.1 Bacteroidales bacterium UBA1736
ACATTCTGAGTATGGAAGATAGGAGAATTCTCAATATAAAGATCCAGTCCGCCTTCATCCCATAGCGACGCACCTATTCTGCTCTGTCCATGCTCATACTGCATCGCCCTGACCCTTCCGGACTCCCAACGGATACCGCCGTAGGCACTGGTCATATTCCCAACTGGCGCCCCCGCACCAGCAGCGGCGAACATATTGGTACGAGTCACCAGATAAGCCACCTGATAACCGCCCCAGCTCTGTCCCTGAATGGCCATCCTGGCCGGATCAATAAAGCCAAACTGCCTACACATCGCTTCCGCGCCCGAACATATGCAATTATATGCACTTTCGCCCGGATGTCCCGGAGTATATACGACATCGGGAATGAAATATACATATCCCCTGCTGACAAAGAAAGGCGTATTGACAGTCGAGCGACTGGGTGAAGGACTTCTGTAATTGTACAAGGTCTCGGAATATTTCTCATAGAAATAAACCATCATCGGATACTTCTTGTCAGGGTCCAGGTCTTCGGGAGTAAAAAGTAATCCATCCAGCTTCGTCCCATCATAAGCGGTCCAATGCACCAATTGAACATTGCCCCAATTGTAATCGCCCTGCTGAGGATTGATTGAAGAGAGCTTTGTCTCCGTATTGAAGAAATCCTTGGTGTAGTAGATGTCATTGGGGTTATTGAAATTACCCTTGAGGTATGCAATCGTCTCTGAGGCCTTGGAAATGCTCGAGTATGTAAAGGTATCGACAAACGAACTGATAAGACCGGGGTTCGCCGCATTAATCCTGGCAATTCCATTTTTCTTGCCGGTCCTGTCAAATGCCGTCAAGTGAACCGTCTCTTTTTTGCCAATAGCTTTTTTAACGCCCAACTCGCTGAGAGCAGGACTGATATCACTTTTTACGATATTGATATACCTGTACTGAATATTGTTCTGTCTGCCCTTTCCCTCGGTCATATTAGTGACCTTCTTGCCGTCCGGGCTAAATCTGAAGACATCATACTTATCAGCAAGAAGAAACGCATCGTCGCCTTCAATCCAGTGCGGCCGATCATAGGAAGGAGAGGGCATAGGGTGGTCATCCTCATCATCCCAGAATATCCCGTCCACGTTTTCAGTGAGATTGAAACAAGCCCCGTCGGAGAACCTGTAGCTATGCCAGTTCCTATCCACGTTACTGTACCACACAAAGTATTTTCCCTCAGGCGAAACACTCCCCATCCCGTCTTCAGAGGTAAAGATGGGAGTACGGGATCCGTCCAATAAACTTACCTTATACAGATCAAACATTTCGTTGCTGTCCCAGGAAGAACGGATCTGATATTTGTCCGAATTTGAGACAACGGCCCAATCAGCCTCTCCCCCGTCAATGAGAGTGGTCACATCAAAAAGAGACTCTCCGATTCGGACAATGCGGCCCGGATCGACGGCCAGATTGATTACTGCATCATATGTGGCTTTCTTCAATCTACTGAGCTGAGCCTTCTGGATAGGGGGCGTCATATAGATATCGTAGTTCCAAATATCAAGAGAGGCAGTTTCAAAACTCACAAGAGTTGTGTCATCGGGTGGGAGACACTCTGATATTCCCAAAAAGATACGATTTGACAGACGTGAAAATCTCGGATTACTGTTTTCCGTAACGCACAATTTGCCATCTGAATATGTCTGAGGTACAATCTCCTTGATACTTGTAGTGAATACGGCTTTCTTGCCCTTCCCGCTCTTGAGCTCTTCATAGAGGAAGACAGCGCAATGCTTGTTACCCGTCTTGGCCGAATCCTCCGAAGCCAGAAACAGCAATTTATCCGATGCGTCATTGAATTTGGGCTCTCCATAGAAACTCTTTCCTTCCGAAAGAATTGACTTTTCCATTGAAGGAAGACTGAATATCGTTACCGCATCAACGGACAAAGAGTCCTTTTTGTCCTTTTTATAAACGACGGCAAGACGTGTTCCGTTATACGAAAAGCTGAATTTATCAACGTGCTTGAGGCTGTCTGCCCTGCCGGTCTCGGGATCGAATACGACAAGGACTTTCTTATCCTTTACGCCCGAGTTGTATGCAAATACATTATGAGAGTTGAAAGACAATCTCAGATCTGAAGCATCAGGAAGCTTCTTGAGGTCAAAGTCACTGAGTCTCAGACAAGCAACGGAGTCTCGCGGCATTTCGTCCGCTTTTTTCTTGTCAATTTTGGCCTGCCGCGTCAGGGCGAACGGTGCCTTGATGCTGAACACTGCCCACTTTCCGTCTTTGGAGATGGTAGGAGTTCCTCCTCTCTCTACGGTGAACTCCTGCCCAGAAACCGTGTTTACAAAAATCAATCGGGAGTCACCTTCCTGGGGATTGATTCTATATGCAATGATATTGCCATCCTCCGACTGGACAATTGGGGAAATGCTCTGCCAGGAGTCATACACGCTATGATCCAACTGCTTTTTATGAGCCGGCGCGCTGATGCATATAAAAGCGGAAACTATTGCGAGAATTCTTTTCATTTGAGATAATCGTTGAAATAGTCAGTAATTTTTTGATACAGATGGACTCTCTCTATGCCTCTCATATTGTGCTCTGCGCAAGGATAGGGGAAATAATCCACGGGAATATTATTGGAAATACACTCCTGAATGAAACTCAAGGAATTTTCCCAAACAACAGTATTATCGATTGCCCCCTGGCATATCAGCAGCTTGGATTTCAGATTCTTGGCCTTGCCGACAAGTCCCGTACTCTCGAATCCTTCGGGATTGGTGTCGGGATTGTCCATATATCTCTCCCCATACATTATCTCATACCATTTCCAATCAATCACAGGGCCTCCGGCAACTGCGACCTTGAATACATCCGGGTAGTTGGTGGCAAGAGAAATAGTCATAAACCCTCCGTAACTCCATCCGTGCACGCCAATCCTGTCGGAATCGACAAATGGCAAGGATTTGAGCCAGTTTACTCCCACCATCTGATCTTCCATTTCCGCTTTTCCGCATTGGCGGTTGATGGCCTTCTCAAATGCCGCACCGCGGTTCTGTGTACCCCTATTGTCCTGGACATATACGATGTACCCGCGCTGTGCCATATACATCTCCCAGAGTCTGATTCCTCCAAGCCAGCTGTTATTGACCATTTGAGAATGAGGACCTCCATAGACATACACTATGACAGGGTACTTTCGGGAGGGATCGAACCCCACAGGATAATACAGGCGGTAATAATTGTCAAACTGTCCGTCTGCGCTCTTTATGGTCCCGAGTTCCACCTTGCCCGTAGCGTAATCCGCGAGAGGGTCTTCGGCATTCAACAGATTTCTGACAAGCTTGCCGTCGATACTCTTGAGCTGTGTGACGCCCGGGGTATTAAAGGCGGAATAGGTATCCAAAAAGTACTTGAAGTCATTGCCAATCACGATATTGTGCCATCCGCTTTCCTGCGTCAACTTCTCCCCCTTTGCATTCTTCTTCTTGATGTCAATCCTATACAGGTGATTCTCCACTGGAGATACTTCCGCACTGGTATAATAGATATATCTTCCGTCATTGGCAAGATACTCCACGTCCGCATCCACCGCAGTCAGCCTCTTGATATTGGAAAGAGTATCACAAAGATACAGATTGCGGTATCCATCCCTGTTGTCGGTGCGGTAGATAAAACTGTATTTGTCTTTTATGAAATATACAGGATCCTGTGGCTCAATCCAGGCATCATTGTCCTCGCTCAGGATTGTGCGGACAAATGAGCCGTCGCAGGCCTTGTACATATTCAGTCTCATATGGTGCTGACTGCGATCGAGAACCTGAATAAAGACATATTTGTCATCAGGAGACCAGCTGATATTGGTGAGATATCTGTCATCCCCGAAATCCGTGACATCCGCATATACAGTCTTCCCGTCCTGAATGTCATAGATTCCCAGACTAATCTTCTCGGAAGTCATTCCGTTCATAGGGTAGCGTATTGACCGGAGCTCGCCTGTCCTTGTTTTTATATCCAGAAGAGGAAACTCGGTAACAGCTCTCTCATCCTTTCTGTAGAATGCGATTTTCTTTTGAGAAGGGGAAGAGAAGATACCACCGTTGATTCCGAACTCATTCCGGCTGACCGTCTCACCGTAAACTATGCCTTTCTCTTCGCTCTCGGCAATACATTTCTCCACTCCGTCCGCCGAAGAATAATACAGGCTGCCATCTTTGGACCAGACCTTGATATCAGGCTTAGGTGCTCTTACGATTTCAGCGGGTAGGTCCTTAATCTGAGCGGGGCGCATCGAAGCCACGATGTTTGCCTCCTGCATTGTCATAAGTTTGCCTTCCGGACTGGCTTCGTGGACAGTGATTACGCTCTGGGCGCTGAGTACTGCGGGAAACAGCAGTATGGATAAAAATAGTTTCTTCATTATTGTTCTCCTCCTATTATTGGAACTATGGTGGATGATTCGCTCTTAGTAACGGACAGGATGCCGTCCACTATGTATTTCTGCATTCCTCTCCAGGGAAGCGTGCCCCGATATTCTTTATAATGCAACTCGACGGCTTTACCGCTGCAGCGCATCAGAGAATCGGCTATCGTCTTGTCAGTGACAGAGAAGTTGAATTCGTTTGACTGTATGCTTCCTCCTCCCTGCTGGCCGCGGAAGCCGGTTTGGATAAGCCGTCCTTCGTAGGTCTTCCAGACCCATCCCTTGTACATTATCTGGTTGAGTTCTCCGGCTTTGACTCCTTCTCCGAACACAAAGAAGAATCTTACATAAATAAGCAGCGCCAGTGAGAGAATGATCACCGTCAAGACTGTGCTGATAAATTTGCCCGAACGTTTCATTTTCTAAAATTAATATTGTCAACAAAAATACAAATATAATGAAAATGACGGTAGTATGGTTTCTATTGATGAATAGGAACATAAAACTCCGAACCCTCTTTCCAATGAGCATAATCATCGGAATATGCATAGGAGCAGATCAAATCAAAAAACAGATCCACCTCCTGTTTCAAGCCAGCGTAGTCATCATTTGAAGGGTCAAGCTGATCATACGGAGAATGGTAGGTATTGGCCCAATAATCCTTTATTTTGGAAAATGACCATTCTTTCCCGTGCAGTCTGTTGTCATTCCAGCCCTTCGCAAACATAGCGGGCACTCCTCTCCTCATAAAAGGAAGATGATCAGACCTATAGAACATCCCATTGAAGGCATCCGGATCAGGCATAACATAACGTCCATATTTCTTTGCGATCCGAGCAACCCTCTCATCCATATCGGTATGTCCGTAACCGGTGATGGTCACATCATTATTTTCACCCCAGAGAGGCACCACATCAAGATTGACAACAGCAACGGTCTTCTGAACAGGGAAAACGGGATGACTGACATAATACTCACTCCCCCACATTCCCTCCTCCTCACAGGTAGGGCACAGGAAAACAATATTACGCAGAGGCGCAGAATCCATCGCCTTGAAAGCGCGGGCAGTCTCCAGAAGCCAGGCCATAGCAGTGGCGTTGTCGGTGGCGCCATTGATAATACTGTCCCCATCCGAAGTCGGAGACTCAGTGACTCCCAGATGATCCCAGTGAGCTATGCAGATAATACTTTCCTGAGTCCCATCCTGTCCGGGGATATACCCTACCACATTGGGACTCTGTGCATAACTAAACTTACTTGTCATTGACAGGCCGGTCTTAGCATTCAAGGAAAAAGGCTTGAAATCAGGGGCCTTCGCAAGAGTCTTCAGCGAATCGATATCATATCCACAAGCGTCAAACAGCTTCTTTGCCGCCGGGGCTGACAGCCAACCCTGAAGAGGGCATTTCTCCTTATCTTCATTCTGTTCATCCAGACCATACTCCAATCCGGCTCCCCCCGCAACGACATTCCAGCCATACCCGGCCCCTCTGTCATCGTGAACAATCAGCACACCGGCAAGATTCTGACGGGCGCCTTCCTCGAACTTATATGTCCACCTCCCATAATAGGTCATAGCATCCCCGCAGAAATACTCTCCTTCCGTTCCGAGGCCAGGGTCATTGACAATGACTACGGCTATCTTGTCCGAGGGATCTTCAAGTCCGCGATAATCATCCTTCCCATATTCGGGGGCGACAAGCCCATAACCGGCAAATATGAGCTCCGCATCCTTGACCTCAACAGTCTCTTTCCTACTCTGTGTAAATGCGACATAGTCTTCCCCCTTGTGCAAAACAATCGGCCCCGACCCGGTATTGATCTCCATAGTTGGCTGAGCCTCGGTGCGGAACATCACCAGAGGGACTTGCTGAAGAAACGACCCGTCAGCGCAGACCGGCTCAAGCCCGATTTCCCTCATCTGCTCCTCAAGATACCCAACAGCTCTGTCAGCACCGGCTGTGAAGGGTTGGCGTCCCATACATTCATCGCTCGAGAGATATTGGACGTGCTTTTGGAGATTCTCTATGGTAGCGGCCTGCTTTGCCCTTTCCGTTCGCGAGCAGCACCCTTGAAATACAAATACCGAAACAATCAGTAAGGAAATGATGTATCTATTCATAACTCCAACAATAAACATAGCGGCAAAATACTAATAATATTCGTGACAGGCAACATAGAAAAAGAAATGCCAGTATCTGTGGATAAGTTTTGATTGTTGAATAAATCGGCCTATCTTTAGAGTCAATAATAACTCATTCAGGACATTCCGCGAAGACTAGAGTAAAGACTATGGACCAGCCAAAGATTGAAAGACTCCTCCGCCTGATGAAAATGCTTTCGGGCAATCTCACCTACACCATCGACGACATCGCTGCCAGACTGGAAATGTCAAACAGGACTATCTATCGCTACCTTGACACATTCAAATCTGCGGGTTTTGCAGTCAGAAGAGTCTATGGTAATACTTACCGGCTTGAAGGCGTTCCGGACCAGGCGCCCAACTTCGACAAACTGCTTTATTTTTCCGAGGACGAGGCATACCTAGTAAACAATCTTATTGACAGGCTCAGTCCGACAAATGCTTTAAAGAAGGGCTTGAAGGAAAAGCTCGCCGTCATTTATGACTCCACAAGCATAGAGAATTTCGTTGACAAAAGAAGCAATGCCTCACACGTAGAGAGTCTCAGACAGGCCGCCCAGCAGAAAAATCAAGTCATCCTCCACCAATACGAGTCAGGCAACTCTCAGACTATAAGAGACAGATACATAGAGCCCTTCGGCTTCACCACCGACTTCATCGAGGTTTGGGCATATGACATAGAGGATATGCGCAACAAATTGTTCAAGATCCAGCGCATCGGGGAGGTCGAGATTCTTGAAAAGGAATGGGAATACGAGAACAGCCACCGCAAGCAGGGACGCGACATCTTCCATATGAGCGGCAGGACGTCCAAACAGGTGCGACTGAAGCTGAATGTACGTGCAAAAAACCTTCTGCTGGAAGAATACCCTATGGCAGAAAATGATATCACAAAGTGCGCAGACCACTGGATTCTGGACACACAGATATATGACTATGCCGGAATCACGCGCTTCTATGTGGGCCTTATGTCAGAAATTGAGATCATCGACAGTCCCGAATTCAAAGAATACGTCAAGGCATATCTTTTAAGACATCTCCCACTTTAGCATTTTGCCGCAAGATTCCTTATCTTTGTATGGAAATGCAGTAGGTATTCCCCCTTGGGGCAACAAATTATTGGCGCGAATATGCCGGCACTCATCATTCTTGGACTATTTCTGATATCCCCTATCTTTTCTATACTAGCGGCAGCTTTTTTCGCATGGTCCAGCCCCAGAGACAACAGAACCCACATTCTGCTCTTCTGCATTGCCTTCTCGCTATATTTCGGCCTGCTCAACACCACAAAAGTCCTTGACAGCGACCTGGAGCAGTATTACCAGTACTATATGAATGCCGGGACATTAGGCTTGTTCGAATATTTAAAATTTTACGATCACGAGCCCTGCTATTACTTCCTGTCCTGGTTCTGCTATCACCTGTTTGCCGGCAACTGGTCATTATACATGCTATTTCTGACGGCATTTGAGTATATACTCCTGAGTATCTGTGTCTTGAGATTTGCACAGCTCTTCAAGTTGGAAAACAAAGATATCCTTACAGCATTGACCGTGATGTTTCTGTATTTCCAGTTGTTTTCAATCTCTGCACATCTTGTCCGCCAGATGCTCGCGACATCAATGGCCTTCTTGTTTCTGACGGATTATCACCTGTGCGGTAAGAAACGCTGGGCTCTCGCCCTTGCCTCACTGCTGGTGCACACCACTGTTCTTCCCATTCTGTTCCTTGGCGTACTCCCAATAAACAGGACACGCTTCAAGCTGAGGACCTTGCTGATGATATTCGGCATTCTAGCAGTCTGTGTATTTTCATTCCTATATCTGATACCGATTCTTGACAGACTCATTTCCATCCCCATCTTTTCCATTATCTCATACTTCAACAGCAGAATCGGGAATTCTTCTCTACTGACCGACTTCGGACGAGTGGAAGCTTTCAATCTGGCCTGCCTGGTATTCATCGGTATATTTGTAGTAATTGTATCCATCATCGCTCTTCGCCAATACTACAGACTCAGCCTCGTACACCAAAACAACAGCTCCAAGATCAAACTCTGTATACAAAGAGTAAAAGAGAATCCGACAAATAAAAAGACAGGCTTCACCCTGTACCTTTCATTTGTTCTGGCCGTATTCGTATTGGCCTGCAATTACTCAGGAATCGGCTATCTTGCCGAAAGATATACTTTCTTCCTTTATTCTCTTCTGGGAATCATTCTGGTTCAGTTCATTGCTACGAGCAGGCTCCTGAAGACCGATGCCGCACGAATAGCAGTCGCAGTGGGAATGGTCGCCTACTTTATCATTTACTTCTCTCACGGAGTGTTTGCATATGAGAGCCTCGGTGATGCTCTCACACGTCCAGCCTTCCTTTATTTTTTCTGACACCCTCAGCGCTATGGAAAAGACTCCTTCACGAATAAACGTACTGATAAACGCATACGCAGTCTCGCCCAATTGGGGAAGCGAGCAAGGGGTAGGATGGAACTGGGTAATCAATCTGGCCAGACACTGCAATGTGTTCGTGATAACAGAAGGTCAGTGGCGCAGTGAAATAGAGGAAGCACTCCTCTCCCTGCCTCAAAGGGACAATATTCATTTCTATTACAACCCCGTCTCCGAAAGAGTTCGCAAAATGTGCTGGAACCAGGGCGATTGGCGCTTCTATTTCCACTATCGCCAATGGCAAAGGCAAGTCTGTCACATCGCCAGAGAAATTTGCAGGAAAGAGGACATCAAAATCACACACCAGCTTAATATGACAGGATTCAGAGAGCCCGGGCTGCTATGGAAAATTGACGGTGCCAAGCACATTTGGGGGCCGATAGGCAGTATGGCATCCATCCCGGACGCTATCCTTGCCGAATTGCCTTTGGGGC
>DCIC01000097.1 GCA_002315825.1 Bacteroidales bacterium UBA1736
GAATGATGGGACGTTTATTAGGGATTATATTTGTGAGCCTGGCCGCTCTTATTTGTCTTCCTTGCACCGCGCAGGTGGACAGGCACGATGTCCGTTCCGGCAACCGCAAGTTCCATAAGGGGAATTACCGTGAAGCTGAGATTGATTACCGGAAGGCGGTCGTGAAAGACTCGATGTCCCTCGCCGGTCAGTACAACCTTGCGTCCACTCTGTATCGGCAGCAGGATTATGAGGGGGCCGGCAAGGCTCTCGAGACAGTAAAAGAGATTGCCGGGGCCGACTCTGATGCTGCGTCATACCATTTCAATGCGGGTGATGTGGCTCTTCAGAAGAAGGACTACGGCGCAGCGGTGGAGGCTTTCAAACAGTCTCTGCTGGCCAATCCGGATGACATTGATGCGAAGGAGAATTACATCTACGCCAAATTGATGCTCCAGAATCAGCAGAATCAGCAGAATCAGGACCAGAACCAGAATCAAGATCAGAATCAAGACCAGAATCAAGACCAAAACCAGGACCAGGATCAGGACCAGGATCAGGACCAGGATCAGAATCAGGACCAGGATCAGAACCAGGATCAGAATCAGGACCAAAACCAGGACCAGAATCAACAGCAGCAGCCCCAGCCTCAGGATCAGAAAATATCCCCTCAGCAGGCCCAGCAAATGCTGAAAGCCATTCAGGCAAAGGAAAAAGAGACCCAGGACAAGGTCAATAAAGAGAAGGCCGCTGCGCTTCAGTCAAAACAGAAAGAAAAGAACTGGTAGCGAATTATGAAGAGAATTATCAATATCTTAGCACTGCTTGCGCTTTTCAGCGTCTCAGCTTGGGCTCAGACCTCAATAAAGGTGCAGGCACCCAATGTGGTTGCCGCTGACGAGCAGTTCAATCTGACATTCATAATCGAGGGGGAGAATTCTCCATCGGATTTCCAGTGGAACTGTCCGGAAGAATTCCAGCTCGTGTGGGGCCCTCAGAAGGGGACATCATCCAGCATCACGATTGTCAACGGAAAGAAGACCAAGTCTTCTCAGGTCACATTCACCTATGTGCTGCTTCCGCGCAAGACAGGAACCTTCAATATTCCCCAGGCTACTGCTACCGTCAAGGGCAATACCATACGTTCTGCGGACGTCCGTCTCGAGGTTGTCAGCGGTGAGGGCGGCGTGGCGGGAAGCAATGGCGGGTCTTCAAGCGGTGGATCTTCTTCGCAGGCTGCCCAGACAGGGAATATTTCGAATGATGACCTTTTTCTCAAGCTCACTCTTAGCCGCACCAAAGTAGTTGTGGGAGAGCCTATTACGGCGACACTGAAGCTTTACCAGAGGGCGAACGTGGTGGGTTTTGAAGATGCCAAATTCCCGACTTTCACCGGGTTCTGGAGCCAGGAGATACAGGCTCCGTCCAATATAGAGTTCCAGAGGGAAAGTCTCAATGATAAGATTTACAATTCGGCCGTGCTGAGAAGCTGGACAATCATTCCGCAGCAGTCGGGTAAGGTCACCATTGAGCCTGCTGAGCTTGTATGCCTTGTCAATATCCGCTCTTCTGCGGGGACAGGCAGTGTCTTCGACAGTTTCTTTATGGATGACTACAAGACCATACGCAAGCGGGTGCATTCGGATTCGTACACTCTGAACGTCACAGCCCTTCCCGGTGGCGCTCCTTCGTCATTCCACGGGGGAGTGGGCTCCTTCAATATGACGGCTTCCATAAGCAAGGACTCGCTGAAGGCTCACGATGCCGCATCATTGATTGTGCAGGTGACAGGAAGCGGGAACGTCTCACTTCTTGAGGCACCTACCATCAATTTTCCTCCCGATTTTGAGGTCTATGACACAAAGGTTTCGGACATCCCGTCGGGAAAGGTTTTCGAGTTTCCCTTCATCCCCCGCAGTCACGGCGATTTTGCCATCGACCCTGTGGAATACAGCTACTACGATATCTCATCGCATAAATATGTGACATTGCGCTCCTCACCGCTGTCTGTCAAGGTGGCTCCCGGCGCAGCAGGTGCATCGGGCCCGTCTGCAGTCATCTCCAGCGGGTCTGTCCGAAAGGATGTGAAGAGCCTGGGCAACGATATTCGTTTTATCGTCACGCAGAAGCCTTCCTTCTCCCGTTCCGGAGCATTTCTGATTGGCTCTACAGCATTCTGGGTGATTCTCTCTCTTATGATTGCCCTTGGGGCGGGCGTCTGGTTTGCAATGAGGCAAATGTTTGCATTCAAGGCTGACGTTGCGGGGCAGAAGAACCGCAGGGCTGTCAAGATGGCCCGCAAAAGGTTGTCTTCAGCCGGGGATTTCCTTGAGAAAAATCTTTATACCGCTTTCTATGAGGAGCTTCACAAGGCTCTTCTGGGGTATATTTCTGATAAATTGAATATTGACCTCTCCGATATGAGTAAGGACAATATTTCGTCTTCCCTTCTTGGTGGCGGCGTAGGGCAGGAAACAGTCGGTTCATTTATATCCCTTCTTGATGAATGTGAATTTGCAAGATACTCTCCATCAGGCAGTCAGGATGCTATGAACAGCCATTATCAGACGGCACTTGATGTCATTACTCAAATTGATTCTTCTATGAAAAAGACCTCCGGGAGCAGAAATGCCGCCATTTCGGCTATCTGCTTGATACTGATGCTATCCTCTCTTCAGCCGCTCGGCGCGCAGTCTCAGGACTATCCGGACAGTCTGTGGAATGTGGCTACCCAGGCTTATCTGGACGGACGATGGAGTGAGGCAGCCCAGGCTTGGAGCTCTATTTCTGAGTTGGGGGTCGAGTCCTGTGACTTGTATTATAATATAGGTAATGCATTTTTCAAGATGCAGGACTATTCCCACGCCATTCTCAACTATGAGCGTGCCCGCAAGCTCGATCCTTCCAATACGGATGTCAGCCACAATCTTGAGTTTGCTCAGGAGTTCATTCTGGATAGGATTGAAGCTGTCCCCGAGTTTTTCCTTGAAGCCTGGGGGCGGAAGATGTGCTGGATTTTCCATTCCGACACCTGGACCGTGCTGTTCTTTATCTTCTTTGCCATTGCTCTTGCGGGCGGCATTGTATTCTTCCTTTCTTCCGGGGGGAGGCGCAAACTCGGTTTCTGGGTCGGGGTGTGCACTCTTCTTGTCTCCCTTCTCTGCGTGGATTTCGCCCAATGGCAGAAGTCTGATTATGTGAAGGACAATTCGGCGATTATAGTCAGGGCTGTCACCTCGGTGAAGAGCTCTCCCAGCCGGGATTCGTCCAAGGATTTGTTTGTACTTCACGAAGGGACCAAGGTCAAAGTCCTGGACAGCGTGGGAGAGTGGAACAATATAGAATTGGCGGACGGCAGACAGGGCTGGATACCGGTTTCGGATATGGAAATCATATAGTTTTTGCTTTTTTATCAGTTTTTTCCTGCTTTTGTGCGTGAAATTTTGTGTTTTATCATAAAATTATTAAGTTTGCGACGATTATCCGTATTTGGGTGGTTTCAGGAAATTATTATTAAGTACTTATAAAAAACAAATGTTATGAAAAAAATCTTTTTGACATTGTCAATGATTTGCCTCTCTTTGGGCGCGTTTGCCCAGAATGAGTTCTATCCTGCTTGGTTCCTTCAGATTCAGGGCGGTGCAGGTGAGACTATCGGAGAGACAGCTGCAACAAAGCTTATTTCCCCTGCAGGAGCGATTGCTGTAGGTTATCAGTTCACTCCTACCTTCGGTCTTCGCGCTAATGTTTCCGGTCCTCAGGGCAAGGGCGCTGTAAAGTCAACCGAGACATATAAGTTCGGTCTTGCAATGGCTGGCATCGACGCTACATTCGATCTTCGCAATATGTTCGGCTCTTACAAGGAGCGCGTATTCAACCCTTATATCTTCGCAGGTCTCGGAGCAGGCTTCGGTTTCAACAACAAGGCCGTTCAGGCAGAGCTCCCTACTGAGAACTACTACTGGGCAAAGAATATGGTTACTCCTCTCGGAAGAGTAGGTCTTGGTATCGACTTCAGAGTATCTGACCTCATCGGTATCGATATCGAGGTTGCAGGTAACGGAATGAACGACAAGCTTAACTCTAAGGTTGGTGACCCTCTCGATTTCCAGATCAATGCACTCGCAGGTTTGAGATTCAACTTCGGTGTTGCTCAGAAGAAGGCAGCTGCAGCAGCAGCGGCAGCTGAGGCAGCAGCAGCAAAGGCAGCAGC
>DCIC01000070.1 GCA_002315825.1 Bacteroidales bacterium UBA1736
ACCCTTACAACCGAAAGGACATCAAGGGAGTTGGGGAGAAGCGCAAGGTTCTCAAAAGCAAGTATGACACCGACCAAGCCGAGTTGATGGATTATGAAGACAAGGCCCTGGAATACTCAGCCATTACGATGGATATGCTCTACAATCAGGGAGAGGACATTTGCAAGGTTGCGGCAGATCTCATCCAGTTCTTTGAGGACACCGCACCCAAGTGTCCGAAGAATATGAAACCCTTCCTTATCGGACAGCATGTGGATTTTGACAAAGGATTCCTCCTTCAGATGATGGAATATGCCGGTCTTGTGAAGGAACTTTCCAAATACCTTCGTGGCGAAGAGGATTTCTACGGCCATTGGCAACCCCTTGTACTTGATACCATCACTATGGGCCAGCTGGCCCTCTGCCATCTTGACAATATCAATTCCTACAAGCTGGAGCTGATGTGTGAGAACCTTGGAATCGAACTGGATGATGCCCACGATGCTGATGCCGATGTATCGGCCACCACCAATGTCGTTGCCGTTCTCACCCAGCGTATGAGAAATGCTGAAGGAACCGGAGAGGGAGGCCAGATTGCAATGAGTAAAACTGAGAAAACCCGTAAACATTTCAAGATATGACACCAGATCCCATCAAACCTATGCAAGATGAGCCTACCGTACAGTTCAAGCTCATGTCGGACAGGGATGTCCTGACCATCAGAAACGAAGAGATTGACCAACCGCTTGCAGAGATAAGCGGTTATGACCTCCAGATTAATTTCAACATGGACTTCATAAAGTCCGTGGAAGATATCGAAGCTGTAGTCGAAGGAATGAGTGAATTGCTGCGAAAAAACATCCTCGCCCAGCTGCTAACGGCCAAAAATGAACAAACTGAAGGCAAATAGTCTATTCGTAATTGAAAATCAATGAAGTCAAAGTAAAGGGCTTCATATTACGAAAAAGCTAATGTCAGCAGTACAAGAAATAACAAAACAGGAGCAAGTCTTTTGCGAACTTTTCGTGAATGGATGCGCTCCTTATGCCGGTAATGCTGCGAAGTGCTACACTGATGCCTTCCACAAACCGGAAGACGCTCTTAACGGCCAATATGCGAAAGTTCTTCTGAAGGACGAGCGCATTGCGGCTTATATCTCTGAATTGGAGGCTTTGTCGGCTGAAGAGGCTAAGGATATGAAGCGGTTCCTGACCGCCAATCTAAAGCACATCATCGAGGAAACCGCCCATGATACTTACACCAACGGAAAGGGCAAGGCTCTTTCCCCGGCAGCATTGAGAAGTGTGGCAGTAAGCGCATCGAAGGCTCTTATGGAAATGTACCCGGTAAAGGAAGCTCAGGTCAACAAGCTTGACATCAACGGAGCTGACGGATCCGGCATCACTTTCAATGTTATTGTACCTGAACAGTCCAACTCTCAAAAACAATAAGCTTAATGCAGATTGAAAAAGGTGCAAAAGAAGCCATCCAGTTCATTCTCGCTGGTGTCGTTCTTCTCTCAGGGATCGGATTAGTTTTCCTGTCCCTCTTTCTCCCTCCAAAGGGTGTAATTGACGCTTCTGTAATCACATGTTTCGGTCTTTTCCTTGGCTTCGTAGGAGCCGTTTGGGGGCTTGACCTGAAGTACGACTACAAGACGAAGGAGCTGGTAGATAGATACCGCGCAAAGACTCGCACCGACAACCATCAAGAAACGGAGGCTGAATGAGACTCGGAGACCAAATTTCAATCGTGCCATCTGATGAGCTTATCGAAATGAGACTCATGGCCCTTGCCTTCCGCAAGGGTAAAATTGTTGAGATAAGACGGAATGGTGAAGGGTTGATTTTTGGAGCCTGGGTGGAACTGGAAGGCCAGCCGTATCTCGATGAACAGGAATGGTTTATACCCCTTGAATCCATAGACTATGCTGAAGCTTAAAGTAAAGAGACGCTATTTTGGCGAGAGTTACACCATTGGTTCCATGCTGATTAATGGTGAATACTTTTGTGATACCCTGGAAGATCCCAACCGTGACCTGAATCGCAACGGTGTATTTGACAACGGCGAGAAGAAGATATACGGAAACACTTGCATTCCTTTCGGCACATATCAGGTTGAGATGCGGATGTCCCCGCGTTTGAAGAGGGTTCTTCCCAGGCTTCTTGATGTGCCTTCCTTTGACGGAATTCTCATTCATCGCGGCAACACGGCGGCTGATACCTTGGGTTGCATTCTTGTTGGTGAGAACAAGGTGAAGGGCAAGGTAATCAATTCAACCAAGTGGGAGGAAAAGCTGGTGGCCATCTGTAAGGATGCCGTGGCAAGAGGGGAAGAAATAGAAATTGAAATTGCGTGAAACTGAAGAATGCACTATTGATCATCTTACTTGTACTGTTTGCCGGTTCGTTGTTCCTGAACTTCCATTTCAAACACCGTCTTGACAACATTCCAAGAGAATCATATATCGACACTATCACTTACAGCGTGCCTGTTCCAAGAGATAGTGTCGTTATCCGTTATGAGACACACCGTCTTCCAGTAGCAACTCCCGACACGATATTCAAGGTAGATACCATCGTCAGGGTGGACACGATCATCCAGCACGATTCCATAGAAGTCCTCATTCCAATATCCCAGAAGCATTATCACGAATCTGACTACGAAGCATGGATAAGCGGATTTCAGCCTTCTCTGGACAGCATTCATGTCTATGCCCCCACTACGGTCATCAGTGATACTCATTGGATCGAGGTTACTGTAGGTCTTCAAACTGGTGTAGGTTGGAACGGCAATGGGTGGAGTCCATATCTGGGAGCTGGCGTACAAGTTGGCATTCCGTTGAGAAAAATCTTCAATAAGAGCAAACCAAAGAAATGATGCCCATCTATTCTTTGTAAAGATAAACCCAAAAAGTTATGGAACTACACATCAAAGACCGCTTGTATTTCCCTCAGATTCTCCCGGAGAAGAACAGCTTCCTGGAGTTCAACATGAAGAAGGAAATGCTCCAGAAAATCTTCATCACTGAAGAGGAAAGAAAGAAATTCAACATTCAGGAGAATGCCGAAGCCGGTACTCTCACCTGGAATGCTGAACTTGACAAGAATGAACCCCTCGTAATCGACTTCTCCAAACAGGAGCTGGCTTACATCAAGAAGGGGTTGGAAAGCATTTCATCTTCCGCTTTCCCAGACGATTTCTGGGCATTTGTCGAGAAGATATATAATGCTATCGAGGAATAATCAATTCGCTCTCTGATTATTATATTGTTCACGACCTCGGCTTTGTGCCGGGGTTTTCTTTTCCTATAAACCTTTTACCACCTCCTTGACTATTCTTAATAAAAACTGTAAGGCATGGTTGTATATTCTCTCACAGATCCTGACGAACAAATTATTCGTTATATCGGCATTTCCCATAATACTGCCGAACAACGCTTCAGAACACACCTAAAAGATGCCAAAACCAAGCGTAGAAAAGGCGTATTTTTAAGCCAGAAGGATAAGTGGCTCTTATCACTTTTCGAATGCGATAAAACTCCCATTATACATACCCTTGCGACCAATCTTTCTGAAGAAGAAGCTATCGAAAAAGAACAAGAGCTGATCTCTCAATATAAAAGGGTATATGAAGGGGGAATCTTATACAATGTGCAAGAGGGTGGGTATTATGTGTCCAGAAGGGGAACTCCATGGAATAGGGGTGTGAAGGGGTGTTATAATGAGACATTCCTTCAGAATAATAAACTGGCTCAACCAAATCGTAAGCCAGTCTTCAGATTTGATAAAAATGGGAATTTCGTAGATGAATGGAGTAGCGTAAGAGATATGTGCGCTTCTACTGGGTTAGATCGAAGAACAGTTATGCGATGTCTAAAGTGCCAAGATAATTATCGTTCATGCCAAGGATTTATGTTTTCACATACTCAAGTAGCTCCAATATTCCACAACTGCTCGTGTGATGCTACATACGAAAATAGTCCTCATGCAAAACGCATTAAGGCCATATTACCTTCTGGGGAGGAAAAACACTATTTATCCATCAAACAAGCAAGTGAGGAATTGTATGTGCATGCTTCGGAAATTAGTTCATATCTCCATGGGAAAAAGTCTTCAACAAAACATATTAAATTTTTCTTTGAATAATGGCTGGATTAAGACCTCCAGGACATCTGGAAATCAACTTCGCTCCATCGGTTCGACAATATGAACTATGGAAGCTCTTGCAGCCTGACTATTGCCCCCATTGCGGAGGGCATATCATTCAGGTTCCCGATGGACGGGACGAGCAAGGTAATCAAAAGTACATTCCCCAATGCGACAATTGTGGGAGTAGAGATTTGCCACAGCTTATTTTAGGCGGTGGTGCTGCTGGTAAACGACCTCATCTGCCAGCCTTCGCAGCAATGCGATGTCAAATAGCCCTTTAATTGCTGGAAAGCCGTATAGGTAATCAGCAGCCAAGCCTCGATGGAGGAAGGTTCAACGACTATCCCGAAAGGGAGTACAACCAAGCGGTTGGAAATGGGGGCCTCCGGAAACGGATGAAGATATAGTCTATTCTGTATGGAAACATGCAGCCGGTTAAGACCGATTGAAGAGTAGCGCACTTCAATGAATTTATAGGGAGGTAAGTCATATTTGGGTAGCTGCTGGCTTGTAAGCAGCTGCATACGGTTCTCTGATATCAGGGCCGTAGTTGCTCGTAAGACACTGAAGAGCTTGAAGGGTTCCACCTTTAATACAATTAAGAAAGTCTGTAAGCAATGGGGCCTGAGAGAAAATGTAAATTACAAGATAAACAATCTGGAAAACATTCTGACTTTCTGGAACGATTCTGTCATCATAATGCAAGAAATGACAGATCTGCCCAGCGATCCTCAGTTTGAACGCTTTGGCTCAAATGAATATACGATAGCCTTCATTGATGAGGTGTCGGAAATCAGTGAACGGGCAATAGAAGTGTTGTTCTCCCGTCTTCGTTGGAAAACTTCAGAAACCTTCAAAACCGCCCGTATGTTGATGACCACAAACCCCTGTATGACATGGGTGCGTGACCGCTTCGTCATGGACAGAGATGGCAACCCAGTCGTTTGTAGGCAAGGGGAAGCATATCTGCCATTTACCGTTTTTTCAAATCCGGATTTAGCCTTTGTACAAACTTATATTGCCGGATTAAATAGGATATCTGATCCAGCAATCCGTGCAAGATTGATCTATGGCAACTGGGATTATGTGGATACCAACGATGCCGCAGCATACTGGGCTTTCAA
>DCIC01000045.1 GCA_002315825.1 Bacteroidales bacterium UBA1736
ATCCCTAATAAACGTCCCATCATTCAAACAATCTTCTCTTGGCACGCCTCTCCCCTACGAGCATCTCAAGAAGCAGCAGGAAGAGAGCCATACCGAAAAAGTACATATACTGTTCATCATATTCCTCGAAAACGAGGGACTGATAAGTTTCATCCTCGAGCTTGCGCAAATCCTCAATTATGGGATTCAGCCCGAACTCTTCATTGCCGGCGTGCACATAAGCTCCGCCTCCCGCCTCAGCCACTTCCTTTAATATCTCCTCATCCAGACGGCTCACGACAATATTACCATCCTTATCCTTCATAAGGTCTCCGTCCTTGCGTATGGGCTGTCCCTCGGTCGAGCCCACACCGACGGTATATACCTTTATTCCCAGATCCGCGGCCTGAGCTGCCGCCTCTACAGGGTCATCCTCGTGATTCTCTCCGTCGGTTATCACAATGATGGCGCGGCTTTTATCGCTCTGGGCGCTGAAACTCTTGATGGCCGTATTGATAGCCTCGCCCATCGCCGTACCCTGAATGGGAACTGACGAAGTGTTGATCGAGTTGAGAAACATCTTGGCCGACACATAGTCAGTGGTGATGGGAAGCTGCACAAATGAGCTGCCCGCAAAAACGATAAGCCCCACCCTGTCCTCCTGAAGCTTGTCCACAATCCTGGATATAGCCAGCTTGGCCCTTTCCAGACGGCTTGGAGAATAGTCCTGCGCGAGCATCGAATTGGATACGTCAAGCACTATCATTATCTCCGAGCCCTTGGTTTCGTGCTCAGTGAGTTTCGCTCCTATCTGAGGGCGTGCAATGCCCACGACAAAGAAAGCAAATGCCAAGTCAAAGAGAATAATCCTTACCCAGCCTTTGGAGGATGACCAGGACGGCATCAAAGCCTCGACCAGAGCATCATCTCCGAACCTGAGAAGACGCCTGCGTCTCAAACGCCTCACCAGTGCATATATCACCGGAGCAAGGGGAACAAGCAGAAGCAACCACAAATACTGGTATTGTGCAAAAATAATCACGGCAACCTCCTCAACAACAATTTAACTACAATCTCCAAAATCAGGCAGACAAGGGCAAGCAGAGCATATCTGGGGAACAATTCCTTGTACACCGGGAAACTGTCCACGGTGGTGCGGGCCGTTTCCATCTGATTGATCTCACTATATATCTCCGCGAGCTTGGTGTTGTCCGTCGCGCGGAAATACCTTCCTCCCGTCATATCGGCAATCTCCTTCAAAAGGGCCTCATCGATCTCCACCTTCATATTCTGCACGTCCATACCCCAGGGAGTCATCACAGGATAGGGAGCAACTCCATTGGCGCCGACACCTATGGTATAGACCCTGACTCCGTATGTCTTGGCAATCTCGGCGGCAGTCTGAGGCGCGATTTCTCCACTGTTGTTGACTCCGTCCGTCAGAAGGATTACTACCCGGCTCTTGGCATCCGAATCACAAATCCTGGCCGTAGCCGTAGCGAGACCATTGCCTATTGCCGTACCATCCTCGATAAGACCGGTCTGAACCTCTTTCATAAGATTGATAAGGGTCGCCCTATCAGTAGTCAGAGGGCACTGGGTAAAGCTTTCCCCCGCAAACACCACGATACCCATACGGTCCGAAGGCCTCTGGGAGATAAACTCGATTGCAATATCCTTGGCCGCATTGATACGGTCGGGGGTGAAATCCCTCGCGAGCATACTTGTGGATACGTCCATCGCAAGCACGATATCGATACCCTCCGTATCGACTCTTTCCATCTCATTGGAAGAGCGCGGCCTCGCAAGGCAGATGACAATCAGGCACAGTGCGGCAAAGCGCAGAGCGAACGGGATGTGACGGACAATGCTGACAAGAGGCGAAACTCCCCCCTGAAGCCACTGCACGCTGGACGACACTCTCAGGTGAGGTCTGCGCCCGCACAACTCCAGATACAGGTAATGAGCCACCATCAAAAGAGGCAGCACCAATAACCAAAGCAATTTGGGATTCTCAAAAAACATATTCTCCTTCCATCTATTTCTCCTGAGTGCCTTCAGCTCCGTTTGCCTCGGGCTCAGGCTCCTCTTCCTTATATGTACCCATCACAAAGCGCACGGCCTGCGGGATTGCGCGGGCATTGTCATCATCAGTAGCAGTGTGCTTTGCAAACTTCACAAAATCAGCCAACTCAAACAGTTCCTTGGCCTCCGCCCAGAGCTCCGGGGTCAATTCTTTATTGCCCTTCAACTCTGCAAATATCTCGGCAGTGGTCATTTCCCGGGCATCGACTCCAAACCTGTCGGCAACGTAGTCCCTGAGCGTTTCAGTGATTCCGGAGTAGAAGGACTTCTGTTTTTCAGGAGCCCAGTATTTCTCTCCTCTATACTGCTCGAGACGGCGCAGAGCGACGATATACGCAGGATCCCTGTTTTCGGACTCGCCGGCGGCTTTCTTTCTGTATTTTCTTATCAGATACACGGCAAGCACAATCAGTGCGGCCAAGACAATCACAAGGATGACATAGGGAGCGATCTCCCTGAATGTCACTGGATAACGCATCTGACCCTTTATGTCGTGAATGATGAAGGTAGAGGTATCCACCTGAATCGTGCATACATCCATCTCCATCTGCTCGAATTCCAAAGTATCAGTCTCGCCCGAAGGCTTGCTGAGCACCACCCCGAGGGGAGGGAGCATATATTTGCCGGCCTCAAAAGGCGAGACTACAATGTGTGCGCGGATCTTAAGGAACGGGGTCTTGCGTTTCTGCTTCAATGTGTCCAGCTTCCAATTGTCCACAAGCACCAGAGTGTCACCCAGAATCTTGGAGTAATCCGGAAGGCTGATGCCGGTACCGTTTTCTATGCTGTCCAGCTCGAAGCCGTACCTGAGCTGGTCAGCGATAAGAATCGAATCTCTCGGAGTAATCTGCTCCAGGAATGCTCCTTTCCAGGGAATTATTCCCAAAATGGAAACGTATAGGAAAAATAACAGTCTCATAATATCACCGCCTGCTGAAAAGCCCCATCAGGCCCCTGACATAATCTTCATTTGTAGCGATACTCACATTGTCAATGCTGTATCTATTGAACAAGCGCCTTTCATTCTCCCCTACACTGCGATGCCACTGCCCGTATGAAGTCCTGACGCTCTTGTCCGAGGTGTTGACCCAGGCGCAGCGGCCGGTCTCGGAGTCCTTGATGTTTACAAGGCCCACGTCGGGAAGCTCCTGCTCGCGGGGATCAAAGACTTTGACGACCGACAGGTCGTGACGGTTGACTGCAACCTTGAGGGCATCCTCGTAACGCAATGTCCCGTCCTCTGTGACATCCAGCATATCGCTCAAAAGAAAGGCCGTGCATTTTTTCTTTATCGCACCCGTGAGAAAGCGCAGGGCCTCACTGATGTCAGTACCGTCGGAAGTGGGCTTGAGCTCGATGATCTCCCTGATGATGTGAAGAAGATTTGTCCTGCCCTTTCCGGGAGGTATGAATTTCTCTATATGGTCACTGAAGAACAGCGCTCCCACCTTGTCGTTGTTGATGCTCGCCGAAAATGCCAGAACTGCGGCGATCTCAGCAAGCAGTTCACGTTTTGTCCTAGCGGCAGTGCCGAAAAGACCTGAACGGCTGACATCCACAAGAAGGACTACCGTGAGCTCCCTCTCCTCCTCGAACACTTTCACGAACGGAGAGCTCAGTCGGGCAGTGACATTCCAGTCCATATTCCTGACATCGTCCCCATACTGGTATTCGCGCACCTCGCTGAATGCCATTCCCCTTCCCTTGAAAGCGGAATGATATTCGCCGGCGAATATCTGATGCGACAGCGCCCGGGTCTTTATCTCAATCTTGCGGACTTTTTTGATAAGGTCCGTAGCTGATTTATTCTCTGCCATAATCCCAATGACTACGGAACGATAACTGCGTTGATTACCTGCTCGATGATTTCTTCCGGAGTGACATTTTCCGCCTCAGCCTCGTATGTAAGGCCTATACGGTGACGGAGCACCTCGTTGCATACCGCACGCACATCCTCGGGGATGACATATCCGCGACGCTTGATGAATGCATACGCCTTGGCTGCCATCGAGAGGCTGATGCTGGCACGCGGTGAAGCGCCGTAACCGACAAGATCCTTGAGATTGGCAAGATTGTAGTCCTCGGGGGTACGTGTCGCATACACGATGTCCACAATGTATCTTTCTATCTTTTCGTCCATATACACATCCCGTACGACCTGACGTGCGCGGATGATGTCCTCGGGCTTTATCACCTGCTGAGCCTTGGGGAACTGACCGGAATTGTTCATTCGGACAATCAGACGCTCCTCCTCCTTCTTGGGGTAGCTCACCACCACCTTCAGCATAAATCGGTCCACCTGCGCCTCCGGGAGGGGATATGTTCCTTCCTGCTCGATAGGGTTCTGGGTGGCCATCACAAGGAAAGGCTCGGGGAGCTTGAATGTCTCATCGCCGATAGTGATCTGACGCTCCTGCATCGCCTCGAGAAGGGCGGCCTGCACCTTTGCCGGAGAGCGGTTGATCTCATCCGCAAGCACGAAATTGGCGAAAATGGGGCCCTTGTGCACTTCGAACGATTCGTTCTTCTGGGAGTATATCAATGTACCCGTAACATCGGCGGGCAAAAGGTCTGGGGTAAACTGGATACGGCTGAATTTTGCCGATACGGCTTGTGCCAATGTATTTATGGCCAATGTCTTTGCAAGACCGGGGACGCCTTCGAGGAGGATATGTCCATTGGCCAGAAGTCCGATAAGCAGATTTTCCACAAGGTGTTTCTGACCTACGATCACCTTTCCCATTTCAAGCGAGAGTATGTCCACAAACGCACTTTCCTGTTGGATGCGGTCATTGAGTTCCTTGATATTTACACTTTCCATATATTTATTAATTTTGCATTATGCGATACATAGTCACATTGTCATACAGCGGTTCTGCGTTCAGCGGCTGGCAAATACAGCCAAACGCACCGACCGTCCAGGAGACTCTGGAGAAATCCCTCTCTACACTGCTGAGGGAGAATATCTCCGTTGTCGGTGCCGGGCGGACGGACACGGGGGTCAACGCAATAGGATATGCAGCTCATTTCGACTATCCTGACGCATTGCCTCCCATTGACTGCGAGCGTCTTGGCTGCAAATTAAATGCCATTCTGCCCAAGGAAATCATAGTCCACGACGTTCGTCAAGCTACCGGAGATTTCCACGCACGCTTCCTTGCAACGCGGCGCGAATATACATATTTTTTGCATCGTGCGAAAGACCCTTTCGTCAGCAATTATTCCTGCCTATGCACATTCCCTCTCGACGTGGACGCAATGAACAGGGCCGCGGGCCTTCTGCTCGGGAGGCACGATTTTTCCTGTTTTGAAAAAACGGGGGCCGACAACAAGACTTCCATCTGTAGCGTGACAGAGGCCGCCTGGCACCCTTACACGCCCACCCACGTATCTCTGATGGGGTATAAAGGGACCGGCGATTATCTATATTTCAGGATTGCCGCGGACAGATTCCTTCGCAATATGGTCCGCGCCATTGTGGGTACACTGATTGAGGTGGGAAGAGGAAAACGCAGCATTGAAGATTTCGCAGCCCTGATACTCCCTCCCGGCTCCGTCTCAAGCCCGGGGAGATGCGCGGCGGGAGAAAGTGTTCCGGGGCACGCGCTCTTTCTGTCAAAGGTGGAATATTGAGCAGTATGGCAAAAAAATTGTTTTGTGACCGACTTAATTTTTGTTACTTTTGCAGGTTAATCAAAATGTATATTTAAAATACACAAAATATGCTGTTCAACTTACTTCAAACCGGGATTGATTCCCTCGGCATCAGTTCCGCCCCGCAGGTCGCACCAGTGCAGCAGGAGATGAGCGAGTCAATCATCAGCCTCGCAATGAAAGGCGGCTGGCTTATGCTCGTTCTTCTGCTCCTTTCCATCATCGCCATTTACATCTTCGGCAAGAAATGGTGGATGATACGCAAGGCCGCCAGCATCGACAAGAACTTTATGAACGACATCCGCGACTATATCCACGAGGGCAAGATCAAATCAGCGATAATGCTCTGCGAGAGATATGACTCCCCGGTAGCCCGACTCGTACAGAAAGGCATCGAGCGCATCGGCCGTCCTCTTTCCGACATCCAGACTTCAGTTGAGAACACAGGCAACGTTGAGGTCGCAAGGCTCGAGAAAGGTCTTCCTTACCTCGCCACCATTTCAGGAGGCGCTCCTATGATCGGATTCCTCGGGACCGTCATCGGTATGGTCCAGGCCTTCTTCAGTATGTCCAAGGCCGGAAACAACATCGACATCACCCTACTTTCCGGCGGTATCTACACCGCTATGATCACCACCGTTGGAGGTCTTATCGTAGGTATCCTCGCGTATTTCGGATACAACTATCTGACATCGCAAATTTCTGACGTCGTATTCAAGATGGAGCGCACGACCATCGACTTTATGGATCTGCTCCACGAGCCCGCCCAATCAGCAGAAGAAGAATAACAGTTATGGCTATCAAGAGAAGAACCAAGGTTCAGTCCGACATATCGATGTCCTCAATGACGGATATCGTGTTCCTGCTGCTCATTTTCTTCCTGGTAACATCGACTCTGGTCAACCCCAACGCCCTCAAGCTGCTTCTTCCCAAGAGCACGGGGCAGGTTTCGGCCAAGGCGACAGTCAGCGTCAGCATCAAGGACTGGGGGGACGAGGTTTATACCTATCATATCAATGGGGACACCAATCCCGTAAGCTATGAGCAGGTGGAAGAGGATCTTGTGGACCTCCTCCAGATGGAAGAAGATCCCACTTTCTCCATTTACTCGGACGAGACCGTCCCCGTAAAGGAAGTGGTTGCAATGATGAACATTGCCAAGCGCAATCACTATAAAGTCATTCTGGCCACACAGGCAGAATAGCGCAGTTTCATACAAGTCAAGGGTATGAAGGAATATTTACGCGAAAGAGACAGGCAGGAAAGGGCTGCGAGGACGACCGGCATCGCCCTTGCGCTCGTTGTGCACGCCATTGCGGCGGTCATTGTCTTCAGCAGCGGCCTCAAGTACCTTGACCCTCCCCCTCCCGAGAACACTTTCCTTATGGATTTCTCGCAGGAAGAGGAAGAAATAGTCAAAATCAAGCCCCAGCCCAGAGGCTCTCAGCCAAGGGCGAAAGAAGTGGACAGGACCAAGGCCATCAATCTTGTCCAGAAGTCGGAGTCCCCGTACAAGGCAGTAGCCAAGAACAATGCGACTCCGGCGACAGCTCCCGATGATTTCGGAGACATCGACACTCCCACTCCGGAGCAGGAGACCAAGCTCGACCCCAGGGCGTCATTCCCGGGAATGGCAAAGAAAGACACCTCCACCACTGCTCCCCACAGCGCGGAAGAAGCTTCGGACAAGTTCAAGGCAGGGCAGAGCGACGGCAACACCCGGGTCGGCAAGACGGACGGCACTCCCAATGCCCATCTCAAGGGCAGAAATACAGTGGGAAGCCTCCCCCGCCCGGCATACAATGTGCAGCAGAGCGGAGTCGTCGTGGTGTCCATCTGGGTTGACCAGTACGGCAAGGTCCAGAAAGCCCAGCCCGGTGCACAGGGGACAACAGTAACAGACAAAACATTATGGGCAGCTGCAAGAAAGGCTGCAATGGAGTCACATTTCGACCAGAGCGGTGACGCTCCGGCACTCCAGGAAGGAACAATTACATACGTATTCAAATTAAAGTAATGGACAATTACAAGAAAGAGGGAGGCGACAAGAGTTTCGCTCCCGAAAACAGAGAATTCAGACCTAGACGCAATTCAAACTTTGGAAACAGACCCCGCAGAAGCTACGGTGACAGACCCGCTTCAGAAGGCAGTTCAGAGCGCAGACCCTACAGCGGTGAGCGCAGATCATTCAGCTCTGACAGACCGCGCAGAAGCTATGGCGACAGACCCGCTTCTGAAGGCAGCTCAGAGCGCAGGCCCTACAGCGGCGAGCGCAGATCATTC
>DCIC01000090.1:0-3472 GCA_002315825.1 Bacteroidales bacterium UBA1736
GCTGATGTATTTGGCCGAGCCATCCTGATGCATAGTGCCTATCCATTCAGGCTTGCTGGAAGATATGCAGATGGAAAAATCATCCTCCGATTCACCTTCGGGAATGCCGAAGACTTCGAATTGGGAGAAGTCGAAAGTGTGCATATCCATATCTTGTGGGAGCTCCTTTTTGCAGGTGACATAAGTCCTTGATGGTAATTTGTCTCCGGCACGGACAGGATTGGCAGTAATTACCTCTCCTGATGCTCCTGCCTCAATACGCGCTTTAACGGAAGAGGTGTATTCCATAAACTTCCAAGGCTCTTCCAGCTCGATTCTAAAGGGTATCCCGGCTACTTTGAAATGTCTTTGGGTCATATATGCGTTGGTCAGTCTTCAATGACACCGATTTGATGAATCATATCAATAAAACGCTTCGCGTCTGAGAGGGCGAGATCTCGTTCTATTTTGAAATAGTCGCAGAGAAAATCCGCCACGGATTCTATGGTGAACTCTTTGCCGATGAAGTTTTCCCAAATTAAACAAGCAGTTGGATTGAGGATGACGATCTTTCTAAAATCAAGGTTTCCGCTCTCCTGAGTAATGGCCTGCTCTCCACAGACAGTACGCACAACAAATCCTTCCTTTATTCTCATAGTATCGAAATATTATGTTCCAATAATTGAGTGAGGGTTTGATAGGTGCTTCCTATCGCTCGCTCACATTTGGCAAAGATAACAATTATTTATTTCTTGTCCTCGAAAGTTCATACCTCACGCCAAGCTGGGCTCCGACTTGACTGTCAAACACTTCTCCTTTGTCGGCAAAGAGACCGTATGTCGCGCACAGACCTTTGATGATGGGTATCTCTCCAATCAGGGATGCGGAAAACTGTCGCAGGGGAGTCTCCTGGACGGTGCCCCAGGGCTTGCCCATTTGTGATTCGCCCTTGTATGGCTTATAATATGTGCCGTAGTCCCTGGAGTAGGTCAGCATCAGTTTGTAAGGGAACCGGCGGAAAAACTTTCCCGATACTGCAGCGTGATGGGCCTTCAGACGGTTGTTCCGCACTCCCGGATAATAGCCGTCTTTGCATAGCTTCTCCGGGAAAAACAGGGGATAGCCTATTGTCCTTCCGAAATAGGTCCAGCCGTCCTTGTATTCTCCGTTGTTGAAATAATCGTCAATTCCTGTGGTGTATGAGCGGTCGGGCATAGTGGGCTTTCCTTCCTCGTCGTAGGACTCGATGTGGATAGGACCTGACTGGTACATAGTGTAGGCATATTCGTACACAATATCTGACACCCAGCGGTCCTTGTCATTCCAGCCGAACCAGATGGTGTTGACTCCGTCCGGGAAGTTCTGGAATCCCATACCGGAACCGTCGCTGTAGGGTATCTCGTGCTGGGCGATAATCTCGAAGCCGTTGCCGTGCCAGGCGAACTTTATCATTTCGCCACCGCCGTGGTCCCCTATGACGTTCTTTCTGTCCGACATCGAACCCTCTGCCCCTGCCTTCTGGCCGGTGATGACGCGCCAATAATTGGCCCAGCTTACATTCACGAGCTTGTGGGTGTCATTGTGGCCGCCCCAGACTGCGTAGTGGTCCAGACCGAAATGGAAATCAAGCCGTTTGGTGATCCGGACCATCAGGAAGGCTTTGGTGGAATGTACCAGAGCGTTTCGTGCAAAGCGAGCCTCGTCGATTGTCAAATAGTCTCCGAACGCCCCGTAGAGCCAGAGGTGCTCTTTGGTGAATGGGATGGCCCAGGGCTCGAGCGTGATGGTGTATCCCGGCAGAGAGCGGGCATTGCCGCTCCATACTAGATGCCCTTTTGTCGTGGATAGAGATCCAAGGGTGCTCTCACCATTTATGATAGAGCCGTTTGCGTTGAAATCCACCGGCTGATGTTTCATTCCGAGGTCAAGGCGCAGAGGGACGTTTGAGAAGCGGATGCTTCCGTAGATTTGGTCCACCATCATCCTGAAGTCGGCTGTGTTGCCGGGGAGGGTGTTGTATGTGGCGGCGAGCGAGCCTCCGAGCCTGTATTGGAAGACTTTTGTAGTGTCGAACTGAGAATATGCCGATACTGCGGCTATTGAATTGGTGTAGTCTGATATCAACCCGTATTGCCCCGTCGTCATCCAGAAGGGGAGGGCGGCGCCTGTGGAGGCCATCGCTCCTAGGAGCATTGAGACTACGACATCATTCATTTACTTACATTATATTCTGTACTTCATCCACGCCATCGATCCCGGCTATGGCGTTCATCGTCAGGTGAAGCTCGTCGGCTGAATGGACGCTGAACTCGATGGTGAATGTGGTTATCTGGTCCTCTGTCTCTGTAACGAGCTTGTCCATTGACAGATGCTGGGCCTCGACGAAACAGTCGATGATGTCCCTTAGCAGGTGATAGCGGTCAATTGCTGTTATCTTGATGGTGACGGGGTAACTGATCTGAGGGTCAGGGGTGAAGTTGACCGCAATGATGGAGTCTCCTTTTTCGGAGGCCATTTTTATGGCTCTGGGGCAATGTCTGCTGTGCAGGGTAATGCGGCCGTCAGGGGATTGGAATCCAATCACTTCGTCGCCCGGAAGAGGCTGGCAGATGGGACAGCGGTCAAATTCGAGTACTTTCTTGTGCCGTATGAGCTCACGGAGGCATTTTTTGGCCTTGTAGGTCTTTGCGTATGCCATCCAGTTGGAATTGGCCACGATCGTGTCGCTGAGGCCGATCTCGACGCAGTCGCCGCGGTGGAGCTCTGTCTTGATGGGGCTGAGCTTGCCGTTGATTCTGGCGTATTGGGCGTGCTCTCCTATACTTGTGTGGACTTCATACGCGAAGTCGAGGGCTGTGGCACCCTTCGGAAGGATGATTCCCTTGCCCTTGGGGGTGAAGGCTATGATGTCTTCGTTGTACAGTGACGAACTTACGCCCTCCATAAAGAGATATCCGTCATTGCTGTCGGCAATGTTCTGGAGGACGGTCTGGAATCTTTCCAGCCAGCTTTCGCCTCTCTCTACGATGCATCCGAGCTTGGCGTTGAGGTGCATTCTTTCGGAACCGATGTGGAGCTCTTCCCAGGTGCCGCCGCGGTTGAGGAATTTGACGTGGAAACTCTGGTAGCCGTTGTCTTTGGGATTGTCAATGTAGTTGTAAAGACTCCCCGGGCGCTCTTTAAATTGACTTGAAAGCACGGAGTAGATGTAAAGCGCTGTGTCCTTCTCGGAGCTGTCTTTGTTCTCCCAATCTGTCATCGGATTGTAGATGACGCGTATGTAATGCTTGAAATCTACGTGGCTGAAGTCGCACCCTCTTTCTTTCATATCCCTCCAGATACTGTAGGGGAGACGATAGCGGACCTGGATGCGGGCGCTGACCCCTTTTTCTGTAAGGAGGTCCAATATCTTGTCTGTAAAAAGTCTTACGGATTCGGCGGTGCGCTCCTTGTCTTCTTCGAGCTGCTGGGCTATGGTGTCGTATTCGCGGGG
>DCIC01000090.1:3543-4454 GCA_002315825.1 Bacteroidales bacterium UBA1736
CCCAGACGGCCGGCGAGAGGGGCGTAGAAGAAGTCGGTCTCTCCTGCAATCTTCATCTGCTTGTCCGGCTTCATACTGTCAAGGGTCCTCATATTGTGGAGACGGTCGCTGAGCTTGACGAGCAGAGCCCGGATATCGTAATGGACGGAGTCAAGAATCTGCTTGTAGTTGTCAACCTGCTTGGTGCTCTGATATTTGTCTTTCTTGCGCTTGGTTACGACATCCACAAGAAAGGCTACATCTTCGCCGAACTTCTCTCTGATATCCTCTACAGTGTAGGGGGTGTCTTCCACTACGTCGTGCAGGAAGGCGGCGCAGACTGTGTTGGCGTCCAGCTCCAGCTCTTCGGCCGCGATGGTGGCGACTGCTATGGGGTGTGTGATGTAGGGCTCTCCGGTGTTGCGTTTCTGGCTTTTGTGGGCGTCGTATGCAAGCTGGTAGGCATCTTTGACTTTCTGAAGATCTTCGGGGGAGACACGGCCTGCCATCACGTCAAAGACGTGTTGTGCTGATCTCTCTATATCTTCCTGAAGAGATGATTTCATAGGTTGACTTCTTTATCAAAGCAAAAATAACCATAAATTCGATAATCTTTTCTATATTTGGACATATTTTGCAATGCATTTTATGAAGAGACACACTTTTGCCTCACGACTCAGCGCAAGGATAGTACTTGTAACTTCCGGGATATTTATTGCCTCCATTATTGCAGTTGCCATCAGGGGCACTAAACTGATGGAGAATCTTACCAGCGAATATGCCATTCAGACCGTGTCTCTCATCTCTGAGGAGATACAGACTTCGATGGAGATGGCCGAGAATACGGTCGGAGCGATGGCTATGACTGTCGAGGAATTCAGGAATTCCAATCTCAAGGCCGATACTACCATTATGTTCTCCCTTATGGACAG
>DCIC01000090.1:4625-6582 GCA_002315825.1 Bacteroidales bacterium UBA1736
GAGTCTGACTGGTATCTCAAAGCGAAGACAACCCGCAAAGGCGTCTGGTCTTCTCCGTATCTCGATGAGATTGTCAACGGCAAGCAGATGATAATGACGACTTTTTCGTATCCCTTGATAGATACGGACGGGTCTTTGTTTGCTGTTTTGACTCTGGATATGTCCCTGGACTGGTTGCAGAGTGTGCTCGAATCCAAGAAAACCTACCCTCACAGCAATCTTCTGATTGTGGACCAGGATATGAACATTGTATGCAATCCCATATCCGAGCATCCTTTCGAGGGGACAATCTTTGACCAGCCTATCGTCAAGGATATGGATTTTGTGTTCCCTCCGGGATTTGAAGGTACAGTATGGTATCTGGTCGGACCCGCCTGCGTTACAAAGATCAAGTACAACGGACATTATGCCTATTGCGGGTACCGCACTATGGAGAATGGCTGGTATATCTTCGTGACCAATCATTATCGGGATATCTTTGCCAGTCTGGAGTCACTTTGGCATATTCTATGGGCTATTACCGTTGTCGGACTCCTCATCCTTTTCTTTGTGTCCAGACATATCATTTATAAGATTGCGAGACCGATCAATGCGTTTGCCAAGGCTGCCTCAAAGATCACCGACGGCCGCTTTGATGTCCCTATCCCCGCGGTTGACACGCAGGATGAAATCGAAGATTTGGGCAATGCTCTGAGGTTTATGCAGAAGTCCGTCACCGAATACATAGAGAAGCTCGAGACCACGACTGCGGAGAAGGAACGCCTCGAGAGTGAGCTCGATGTTGCGCGGAAAATCCAGATGCAGATGCTCTGCAAGAAGTTCCCGTCAATCCCGGGATGCGGCATCAATGCCTACAGTTGCCCTGCGCGCGAGGTGGGAGGAGACTTGTACGATTTCTTTGTCAATGGCAATGACCTGTATTTCATTGTGGGCGACGTGTCCGGCAAGGGCGTGCCTGCGGCTCTGCTGATGGCAATCACGATTGCTGCGTTCAGGGCTGCCGGCAAGAAGGGCCATTCGTCTTCGGAGATCGTTGCGCTTATCAACAATACATTCTGTAAGAGTAATGAGGATATGATGTTTGTGACTCTCGTGACCGGAAAGATCAATGTCAAGACCGGTGATATTGAGTTCTGTAATGCGGGCCACAATCCTATGATGCTCATCAAGCCCAACGGCAATCCCGAGTTTGTCAAGGCTGCCAACAATCTTGCCTGTGGCGTAGTGCCGGATTTCAATTATGTTTCCGACAGCTTCATTATGCAGAAGGGGTCGAGACTGGTCATATACTCTGACGGTATCACCGAGGCTGAAAATGCTAAACAGGATCAGTTCGGTGAGGTCAGACTCCTTGAGTGGGCTACCAAGGGAGGTACTTCTATGATACCCAGCGATCACGATGCTGTGAGCAGTCTTTTGCAGTCTGTGACAAGATTTACGGCCGGCGCCGAGCAGAATGACGATATGACAATTATGTCTATCTCTCTGTAAGCCAATCAGGTACTGCCATCTTGCGACTCAGGCTTCCTATGGTGCTTTGCCTTTGCCTGAGATATTTGGTGGGCTTTGCCGGGGAACGTCGCAGCGGGTCGGGCAGGCAGGCCGCGATAAGTGACGCTTCATCGCGGGTGAGAGTCGCGGCGTCTTTCCCGTAGTAGGCGAGGGCTGCGCTCTGTACTCCATAGATGCCTTTTCCTGTCTCGATGATGTTGAGATAGACTTCCATTATCCTCTCTTTGCCCCAGAATGTTTCGATGAGGATTGTCCACCAGGCCTCGAAAGCTTTTCTGATCCAGGTGTTGGTGCCCCAGGTGAAGCAGTTTTTGGCTGTCTGTTGGGAGATGGTGCTGCAACCGCGGATTTTTTTGCCTTTTTCGACGTGCTCTTTTTGCATCTTGCGGATTTCTTCGAAGTCGAAGCCGCTATGGGTGTCGAATTTGTTGTCTTCGCTGGCGAT
>DCIC01000090.1:6711-7833 GCA_002315825.1 Bacteroidales bacterium UBA1736
GGTGTGAAGTACACCGGAGTCCATTTGTAGAGGAGCACTATGGCGAGACTCGCCAGGATAAAGGTGAGCGGTATTTTTACGAAAACAAGCAGTGACAATTTTTTCATCACTGCAAATATATCAATCAATATTGTTAAATTTGTGGGATAAATTCAAAAACTATGAAGTATACAATACAGTTTGATTTTCCTTCAGGTTGGACCTGGGACAGTGACAGTTTCATTGATGAGTCCGGAGCCGAGGTCTCTCATATAGAAGCTCATCTGCGGGACCCCAAGACGGATGTGGATAATTCGATGGTGGATATCTATGTGGGCGATATGCCCGACGACATCACGGCCGAGGATCAGGCTTATTCCAATTATGCTGACATCGTCGGTTTTGATGAGGACGATCCCGAGGATTTCGATCCGATTGCTCAGATCAAGTTTAACGGCAAGACCGCTTATTGTTTCGATGCGCTCTGTGAGGATGACACCCCTATGATGCTTATCTGTCAGGAGGTGAAGAAGGGTGTGCTTGCCATTATCTGTGTGACAGGCCTGAATGATGATGTTCTTGACTCCACCCTCGCACTCGTCGAGCAGAAGTTCAGAGTGAAAAAAGAGGAGGATTAGGGGTATGCGAGTTGGCTTTGACAATGAGAAATATCTAAAGATTCAGTCAGAACACATTAAAGAGCGCATTGCCAAATTTGGAGACAAGCTTTACCTTGAGTTTGGCGGCAAGCTCTTTGATGACAATCACGCCAGCCGAGTGCTGCCGGGATTCCAGCCCGACTCGAAGCTGAAGATGCTTATGCAGCTGAGCGACTGTGTCGAGATAGTTATAGTCATCAGCGCTCTTGACATAGAGAAGAATAAAGTCCGCAACGATCTGGGCATCACCTATGATATGGACGTCCTGCGTCTTCGTACTGAGTTTGAGAAGCGGGGCTTTCTGGTGGGTTCTGTGGTGATTACCCATTTCAACGGTCAGTCAAGTACGGATGCTTTCCGTCTCAGGCTCGAGCGTATGGGTATCAAGACTTATTATCATCATACCATTGAAGGGTATCCCAACAATGTGGCTCTGATTGACTCTGATGAAGGTTTCGGAAAGAATGATTATGTCCAGACTTCC
>DCIC01000090.1:8034-15664 GCA_002315825.1 Bacteroidales bacterium UBA1736
GACCCCTTCCATCTTGACGCTTACGGCAAGACTGCTGTCAATTATAACAGGGACATTGAGATCTTCCCCGTGCTGAATGCTCTCTTTGAGGGTATCTATGGTGAGAATCCATATAAGTCACCCACTGATATGGGAGTGAATATGGCCGGCTATTGTATCAGCGACGAGCAGGTGTGCTCAAATGCGGCCAAGGATGAGATCATCCGCCGGTATTATACCGCTCTGTGCAAGCTCGCCACCGGTGCTTGCAATGACAATGAGGTCAATAAGATATCTCTGCTGATGAAGCGTGCGGGGATAACCACTGAGTTCCGCCGTTCAACTGTGGAGGCTCGTAACCGAAAGGAGAAGTCGGGTGTGCATTCTGCCGCCATTGAGCTTGCTGACGGTACTTTGATCAGCTCTGAGACCAGCTCGCTCCTTGGACCTAGCGCGGCTTTGATCCTGAATGCGACCAAGCATCTTGCAGGTATTGACCATATGGTGAAGCTCATCCCTGAGAGTATGATTGAGCCTATCCAGAAGACGAAAGTGTCATATCTTCACGGTCATAATCCTCGACTTCACACTGACGAGGTACTTGTGGCATTATCTATGCTTAGTGATACTGATGAGAACTGTCGAAGGGCTTTGGAATGTCTGCCTCAGCTCGACGGTTGTCAGGTCCATTCTACGGCTATGCTCAGTGAGGTGGACCAGAAGATTTTCAAGAAGTTGGGCGTGGGCCTGACTTGTGACCCGATCAAGAAGGGCTGATTGCGGAAATGAGCACAGTCCTGAAAAACGCTTGTATTTTAGGAAATGTTCAGTAATTTTGCAGATACAACAGGAAAGATGCTCGAGTGGCTGAAGAGGCACGTCTGGAAAGCGTGTGACCGTCCAAAGCGGTTCCAGGGTTCGAATCCCTGTCTTTCCGCAAAATCTTTGATTTTCCCCCTTTTAGTATTTGCCGGTGTTGTCCCTGCTTTTGCCCAGGGTAAGCAGTTTGTCGTGTCCGGTGTCGTGAAGGATGCCGATTCCGGTGTCACTTTGATTGGGGCGACGGTATTTACCAGTGACAAATCCCTCGGAGCGGTCACCAATGAGGATGGCCGTTATACCCTTTCCTTGAAGCCCGGCAAATATACTATTGTCTGTTCGAATATAGGTTATTCTGACCTTGCCCGGGAGGTTGAGATAAAAGCCGCCAGTACTGTTCTGGATTTCAATCTGGTCGAGGATAAAGAGCTTCTGGAGGCTGCCAAGGTGTTCTCTACGTCCAAGCGGGATCTTTTGAAGCTCCCTCAGATGGGTATGAATTCTGTCGGTATCGAGACGATCAAAAAGGTGCCGGCGTTTCTCGGCGAGACCGATGTCATCCGGGTCATACAGATGATGCCCGGGGTCCAGAGTCCGAGCGAAGGCTCGACAGGCTTCAGCGTGAGGGGAGGCGGGTGCGATCAGAATCTGGTGCTGATGGATGGTGCTCCTGTGTACAATTCGGGACATTTTCTTGGATTCTTCTCTATGTTTAATGGTGATATGGTGAAGAATGTGAAGCTCTATAAGGGGGATTTTCCTGCAAAATATGGTGAGAAGGCTTCTTCGGTTCTGGATGTCACTACGGTGGACGGGGATATGCATCAATTCCACGGGGGTCTGTCCATCGGTCTTCTTACCGGGAAAATCAATCTTGAAGGGCCTATTGTCAAGGACAAGCTTTCGTTTGCCATCGGTGCGAGACGCTCTTATGTGGATGTTTTCTTCCCTTTGTTCAAGAATAGGATTCCGAGCGGTACGAAGCTTTCTTTCTATGATGTCAATGCCAAGCTCAATTGGGCTATCAATGATAAGAACCGCTTGACTTTGAGCGCTTTCAGCGGGTCGGATGAGTTTGGTGTCAGTCTTGGGGATATGGGTCTGTCGCTGATGACTTTTTCGTATATGAACAATACTCAGTCGTTGAGGTGGAATCATATTTTCGGGCCGAAGCTCAGTTATACTCTTACTGCGTACAATTCTGCATATAATGCCGGAATCGATGCCGATATGGATCAGTCTCCTTTTACTTGGAGATCCAATATCAAGGAGCCGGGTATCAGAAACAATATTACCTGGCATATCAATTCGCGAAATACCCTTGAGGCCGGTGCCAATCTCGCTTTTTATATCCTGAATCCTTCCGAGACGCACCCTGTTGGGGACAGTTCTGTGGTCCAGACTGTCATTTCGCCAAAGTCCAACGGACTTAATCCGACAGCGTACATTTCCAATGAACAGAAGATAGGCGACCTTACTCTCCGGTATGGATTGAGGTACTCCTATTATATGGTTATGGGCCCGACGGATCAGATGTATTTTGACCCTGTCACTCACGAGAAGACCTCTGAGGTGCATTTTGATTCGTGGAAGTATATTGACAGTTATTGGGGGCTGGATCCGAGGCTCTCGCTCTCCTGGTCGCTAGGGGAGAATTCCTCCATCAAGGCTTCATACTCGAGGACTCATCAATATATTCAGCAGACTTCGGTCAGTACTTCTCCTGGGGTTATGGATGCCTGGTTTGCTGTATCTCCCAATGTGAAGCCTCTTGTATCCGATCAGTTTGCAGTCGGGTACAATCAGGATTTTCTTGACCATTCGTTACAGTTCTCCGCTGAACTTTTCTATAAGTACGGTCAGAATACCGCAGACCTCAAGGACAATCCCGGCACAGTGATCGATAACCCTGAGAGGGATGCGCTGCTCCGTTTCGGCACTTCGTATTCGTATGGAGCGGAGGTGATGCTCGAATATGATTTTTCGAAGCTTTCCGGATGGCTGAGCTATACCTGGTCGAAGTCCATATATGATATTCCCGAGATAAATGGGGGCAGGCCTTACCGTTCTCCTCTCAATCACGAACACGCTTTCAATGTCGTTGTGAACTATAATATCTCCAGATATGTGGATGTGTCGGGGACTTGGATTTATTATAGTGGCGCTCCTACTACCAATCCCGTGGCAAGGTATTATTATATGGATACTTTTGTGCCGGTCTATTCGGAGAGGAATTCGGATAATATGCCTGATTACCATCGCCTTGACCTTTCTCTTACTGTCAAGACCAGAAGGCGTGCCGAGGGTAAGCCCTGGTCCGGGGAGTGGAATTTCTCTATTTATAATGTCTATAACAGACACAATGCCTGGTCTATATCCAATGGATACAATATCAAAAAAGGAGAGATGTCATCTTCTTTGATTTATCTTTTCGGAATAGTTCCTTCTGTGTCTTATAATCTGAGTTTCTGATGGTTATGAAGAGAGTTTTGAATATAGTCCTGTCGGTTTTCCTCTTCTGTATTATGCCTTCGTGTACGGAGGATTATAATCTGGAGCTTGATGAGACGGATGTGCGGTATCTTTGTGTACAGACCATTCTTACCGATTTCCCTTCCACTCAGGTCATTTCTTTGACGGAGTCGGTACATTATAAGGGGAAGGAGATTCCGCCTGCGGTGAGCGGGGCCCGAGTGAGTGTGACCGATGGGGGGAGTGTTGTAGAGTTTGAAGAAGATCCTGATACTCCCGGAATATACAAGTCTCCGGATGGCTTTGCTTGTCAAAATGGGCATAGGTACGATTTGAGGATTGAGAGGAATACCGAAGAGGGGCTTTGCGTATATGAGTCTTCCTCTACTATGCCTGCCTTTGGTTTTGATATTGAGGCTATTGATTATAAGTATTCTCCGTCTTTGATGGACAGTCTATGGACTATTGGAATATGGGGTACGGATTCTCCAAACGAGGATTATTATCTTGTCAATTCGGTGGTAAACGGGAATGTCCATCCTTTCCGGGGGGCGACTTCGGTTTCGGATTTTTATTTCAATGGGGCTACAGTCAAGGGCTATCCTATCAGTATGATGAATCAGACTTGGGAGAGGGCAAAGGAGGTTTCGCCTTCGTTCAAGCCTTTTGAGACCGGGGATGTCGTTTCGCTTATGGTGTATGGGATGGATGAGAAGTTCTATGATTATTGGAGTGCTTTCTCTTCGCAGTCTTCATCTATGACGATCCCTATTATCGGCACTCATCCTGCCAATCTTGAAGGCAATATCAGTGGGAAGAATGTCGTAGGATACTTTGCTGTATGTCCGGTGCGTTTGGTGTCTGTCCTGGTTGATGATCCTTATCGAACAGAATTTATCTACGGCAAGTAGGCGTCTTTCCTAAAAACCACTATATTTGAGGAAAACTATATAACCAACAGCATTATGGATAGAAGACAATTCGTGAAGACATCAGTGGCGGCCGCAGGCTCACTCTGGCTTATGGACTTTCAGAAGGCATTTGCCGCAGGCACTAAGTCCTCTCTTGTGGGGCAGCCGTGGCAGGGGTGGAAAAAAGGACAGTTCCAGGTTCACTTCATATATACGGGTGTGGCCGAGTCTATGTTTATGATTTTCCCTGACGGCACGACGATGCTGCTGGATTGTGGAGACCACAATGCTATCGGACGAGGGGATCTGGCGGTGCCGGTCCTTCCCAATGCTATGAAGCATTCAGGTGAATGGATTGCGAGATATGTTGAGAGGGTCAATCCCAATGGTCGTGATGTGGATTATATGATGCTGTCACACTATCACAGTGACCACGGTGGCTGTATGAAGTTCTATGCGTCCAAGGATAACAGGGACGGGATGGATTATGCGCTGAGCGGCTTTACTCAGGTGGGGGAGACTCTGAAGTTCAAGAAGGCCATTGACAGGGCTTATCCCAGCTTTGATGATCCTCTTCCGATGTCGGATGTGTTTGATTCCGGTGCTGTGAGAAATATCAAGAATTTCTATGAATATCACAGCAAGCATTCAGGGCTTCAGGTCGAGCGTTTCAAGCTTGGTTCCACTGACCAGATAAGGATGCTGCGCCATCCCGCCGGGAATTTCTCGGTAAAGAATATCTGTGCAAACGGAAGGCTTCTGATGCCTGACGGCTCCATAAAGGATCTGTATGCTGACAGGATCCGTGAGAATAAGCTCGACCACGTCAATGAAAATGGTTTGAGTCTCGGAATGATTTTCTCTTACGGCGACTTCAAGTTCTATACTGCCGGCGACTTTTCAGACAAGTGGCAGCTGCCGGACGGAAGTACTTATGAGATTGAGGATGAGATGGCCAAGATCTGTCCTCACGTCAATGTCGCTAAGATTAATCATCACGGACATTATTCTATGACTCCGGACCTTATCAAGGCTCTCAGCGCTCAGGCTTATGTGAGCTGCGTGTGGGATCAGCTCCACAATGTGGATCCGGTGATGGAGAGGCTTGCTGACAGGAGCCTGTATCCCGGAGAGCGGATTGTCTTCCCCGGTGTGATGCCCAAGGAGAGGAGGGCTGTGGATTCGGAAAAGAATTGGATGAAGATTGTGCCTTCCGCTTCTTATGAAGGGGGTCATATAGTCTTGAATGTCAATAAGGGAGGCAAGGACTTCTCGCTGACTTATCTTACTGCTGCGGACGAATCGATGAAGGTGCGCAGTGTGATGTCTTTCACTACAGATTAATCATTGAACTCTCTTAACAAGGAAATCCTCAGGCTCGCTCTGCCGAGCATTCTGGCAAATATCACGGTCCCCATTGTGGGAATGGTGGATACCGCAGTCGCAGGTCATATGCCTTCGGGCTCAGACATTGCGGCTGCGTCATTTATCGGTGCCATTTCGCTCGGTTCGATGCTGTTCAGCCTCTTGTATTGGAATTTTTCTTTTTTGCGCTCCGGCACAGGAGGCCTTACGGCTCAGGCCGTGGGGAGAGGGGATTATCACGAATGTGCCTGCATATTTGCCAGGGGCGCGGTGCTGTCTCTGCTTTTTGCCCTGTTGCTCCTTGTCGTGCAGAGTCCCTTTCTGAAGTTGGCATTGGCCGTGACTGACGGGTCGGGTGACGTGGAGATGCTCTCCGGGAGGTATTTTCTGATCAGGATATGGGCTGCGCCCGCGACTCTCTCGCTGATGGTGTTTCGCGGCTGGTTTGTGGGCTTGCAGGATTCGATCAGTTCGATGTGGACTGACTTGGTCGTCAATTGTGTGAATGTCGCTGCGAGTGTTGCTCTTACCTTCGGTGTGGGGGATTGGGAAGGCTTGGGGTTTGACGGGATTGCGCTGGGTACCGTTGTAGCTCAGTACTCTGGCCTTGCGTATTGCATTTTGGCTTCTGTGCTGAAGTATGGTCGGAAGATTCTCTTTTCGCTGAGGCTCTCTGACCTTAGGGAGGTGTTCAGGCTATCGGAGATGGGGCAGTATATGAAGATGAATACTGATCTATTTATCAGGAGTTTGGGATTTACCGGCATTTACATTGGCTACACTATGATTGCCGCTACGCTGGGAGATCTTCTGCTGGCGTGCAGCTCGATTATGATGCAGATGCTGATGCTCTTCTCGTATTTTACCGATGGTTTTGCGTATGCTGGCGAGGCGCTTGTCGGGAAATTTATCGGTGCTCGGGACAAGGGGTCTCTTGTGAGGACGGTGAAGTATATTTTTATCTGGAGTTTTGCCATTTCCGCTGTGTTTATCTGTTTGTATCTGTCTCTTAGTGTGCCGTTTATCGGGATATTCACTTCGGATGCGAATGTTGTGGGGGCGTGCTCGCATTTTGTGCTTTGGCTCGCTCTGATGCCTCTTCTTGGCTGCGCGGCATTTACTTTTGACGGGATTTATCTTGGAGCTGTGGCTTCCGCTCCGATAAGGGATGCGATGGTGCTGTCAGCTCTGTGCTTTTTGTCGGTGTGGTTTGTGGGGAGGCAGTTTGTGACTGTTGTGGGCTATTCGGGGCTGCATTTGCTGCTGACTGCGTATTTTGTGCATCTTTTTGTGCGTACTGCGTGGCTGACGCTTCATTTTAAGAAATGGATTTTGGGGCCGACGGACGCTCCCCTAAAAAACTGAAAAAAAAGAAAAAATAAGTCGGATTTTTTCTGTAAATTTGCAAAATTGTTTATTGTTAGTATGGCATCTATAGAAGAAAAAATCGCAATCGACGGTTTGACATTCGATGACGTTCTGCTCATCCCGTCTTATTCTGAAGTTCTGCCGCGTGAGGTCTGTCTGAAGTCCAAGTTTACGCGTAACATCGTCCTGAACATTCCAATCGTCTCTGCTGCGATGGATACTGTTACAGAAGCGCCTATGGCCATAGCCCTTGCAAGGGAAGGTGGAATAGGCGTTATTCATAAGAATATGTCAATAGCTGCACAGGCTGCTGAGGTACGCAAGGTGAAACGCGCTGAGAACGGAATGATAATGGATCCTCTCACAATCACTAAGGATGCCACAGTGGGAGAGGCACTCCGACTGATGTCTGAGAATCATATCGGAGGCATTCCTGTCACTGATTCTGACAGGAAGCTGGTCGGTATCGTTACCAACAGGGATGTGCGTTTCCTTGACGATATGGATGCCAAGATCGCTGATGTGATGACCACCACCAATCTTATCACCATCAAGCATTCTGTCACTGACAGGGCTTATGTCAGGAAGGTGCTTCAGGACAATAAGGTTGAGAAGCTCCCTGTAGTGGATGATGAGGGCCGTATTGTGGGTCTTATCACTTTCCGCGATATTCAGAAGGAGAAGGAGCATCCCAATGCCTGCAAGGATGCAAAGGG
>DCIC01000141.1:0-5951 GCA_002315825.1 Bacteroidales bacterium UBA1736
TTATCAATTGTCAATTATCAATTCTCAATTATGTTAATAAATCTCCTCTCCCTCGTAGGCTCGCTCGCCCTCTTTCTCTATGGTATGAAGATCATGAGCGAGGGCCTCGAAAAGTTTGCAGGCGACCGTCTACGCAGTATCCTCGCCGCCATGACCCGCAACCGTGTGATGGGTGTCCTCACCGGCATCCTCGTCACCGCGCTCATCCAGTCATCTTCGGCCACAACGGTGATGGTCGTCTCGTTTGTCAATGCCGGACTGATGACCCTGGCGCAATCCATCGGCGTGATCATGGGTGCCAACATCGGTACCACGGTCACCGCCTGGATTATCTCGGCTGTCGGCTTCAAGGTCAATATCGCCGCTTTTGCTATCCCGCTGCTTGCCATCGGCATGCCACTGATCTTTTCGGGTAAGTCCAGTCGCAAGAGCGTGGGCGAGTTCATCTTCGGCTTCTCGTTCCTCTTCATGGGTCTTTCGTTCCTGCAGTCGGCTGCCAACGATATGCAGATAGGCACGCTGGTGGCCAATATGCTGGCGCATGTGTCGGGCGATTCGTTCTGGGCCATCCTGCTCTTTGTCTTCGTTGGCGCAGTGGTCACTATGATTGTGCAGGCATCGGCAGCCACGATGGCTATCACGCTGATGCTCTTCGATATGCACATCCCTGGCTTCGGTTTCGAGCAGGCAGCCGCCCTCGCCATGGGGCAGAATATCGGCACTACGATCACCGCCTTCATGGCCTCGATGGCAGCCAATACGCAGGCACGGCGCGCGGCGTTGGCACACATGTTCTTCAATGTCTTTGGTGTGGTGGTGGTGCTCCTCGTGTTCTATCCTGCCTGCCAAGCTGTCTCGTGGTTCGTGACCGATGTGATGGGTGTCGAGGCGAACGACCTCTACAAGTTGTCGGCCTTCCATACTGCCTTCAATGTCATCAACACGCTGTTGCTCATCGGCTTTGTCCGTCAGATCGAGATGCTGGTGTGCAAGGTACTGCCGATGAGGGAATCGGGCGATGAGCCCTATCGTCTGCGTTACATCTCGGCGGGCCTGCTATCTACAGCCGAACTCAGTATCATGGAGGCGCAGAAGGAGGTGAAGCATCTGGCCGAGCTCTGTAATCGTATGCTCGACATGGTGAAAGAACTGCTTGATATCCATGTGCTCGAAGCCCCGAACAGCAAGGAGGCTTCGCAGCGCCAGGAGAAGTTTATCCAGGTCTTCAGCCGCATTGAGCGATACGAGGGAATCACCGACCGTATGGAGGTGGAGATTGCCAACTACCTGCACAAGGTGGCCGAGGGACGATTATCGGATGCTTCTAAAGCGAAGATACAGCAGATGCTGACGCAGATCTCCGAGCTCGAGTCGGTGGGCGATTCGTGCTACAACCTGGGTCGCACCCTCAACCGCAAGCTGAAGCATGCTGCCGAACCCTATACCCCAGAGCAGCATCAGCACATCCAGACGATGCTCAAGCTCGTGGGTGAGGCGATGGCCGAGATGCTTCGCATTGTCTCCCTGCCCGAAGACGCGGAGGTCAGCCTCACCCAGGCTCAGGATATGGAGCAGACCATCAATGCCTTCCGCAAGGAGCTCAAGGGCCAGAACTTCCGCGACGTCGATGCCGGTGCCTACAGCTATCAGCTCGGTGTCTATTACATGGACTTCATCTCCGAATGCGAGAAGCTTGGCGACTACCTGATGAACGTGGACCAAGCCGGTATCCTGCAGAACAACGACCATGATGATCCGCCGCTCAGGCGATGATAATTCAGATTGTAACTTTCAATTCTCATTTTGTCTTATAATGGGCACGAATAGTCTTTTTTTTGCAATTTCTGCCCATTATAAATTATCTTCTTACGTCGAAATCCATTATCTTTGCACTGAAAAACAACAGAATCTCATGGAAAGAATCATTGGTCGAGAAAGAGAGATAGAAAAACTGCAGGAATACGCTGACTCCGAAAAGGCTGAGTTCATCGCCTTGTATGGCAGAAGGCGAGTAGGAAAGACTTTTCTAGTACGTAGTTTCTTCAAAGACAAGTTCGACTTTTATGCTACCGGCATAATTGACGGATCGATGGCGGAGCAAATGGAGGCGTTCCATTTGGCTCTCTGTCGCTTTGGCTATAAGGGTGTAAAGGCCGACACATGGATGCAGGCTTTTGGACAACTTGCCGACCTGTTGGAAACGAAAAATCGCAGACGCAGCGGCAGGCTTGTGGTGTTTATTGACGAGCTGCCATGTTTCGATACCACCCGATCGGGCTTTTTGCACGCCTTAGACCATTTCTGGAACAGCCGGGCTTCATGGATGAGCAACATATTCCTGGTAATCTGTGGATCTGCTACTTCATGGATGATCAAGAACATCGTAAACAATAAGGCTGGCCTGCACAAAAGGACGACGCACAATATACATCTCCGTCCATTCACGCTTCATCAGACTGAACTATATTTCCAGTATCATAAGTTCCGCTGGCCACGCATTACCATCCTTCAGATGTACATGATTTTGGGAGGCGTACCCTACTACCTAAGTATGATTGACCCTAAGAAGAATCTGCCGGACAATGTTGACTCGCTATTCTTTGCTGAGGATGCTGAACTGAAGGGAGAATATAGAAGGTTGTTTTCCTCGCTCTTCAAGAATGCAGACCTATACATGGACATCCTCAGGGTGCTGAGCACGCGTAAGTATGGCTATACTCGCAAGGAAATAGCCGAAGCACTGAAGATAGCGGACAATGGGCATCTCTGTACAATGATGGAGGACCTGGAGTACTGCGATTTCGTGCGACGCTATAATAACGGTGCTGCCAAGAACAATGGCATCTACCAGCTAATGGACTTTTACACGCAATTTTTCTATGCCTTCTGCACCAGGAGTATTACAGACGAGCACTACTGGAGAAACCACCTAGGGACGCCTGAGCAGAACACTTGGTATGGACTGACGTTCGAGAAGGTTTGCATGTGGCATGTCCGGCAGATAGTGCATGGGTTACATTTCGACACCATCGCACATGAATATTATTCGTGGAGAAGCAAGGAGTGCCAACCTATGACGCAGATTGATATGATCATAGACCGAGCTGACGGCATTGCCACCATTTGCGAGATGAAGTATTCCAAGGATGATTATTCCATCAATGAGAATGAATACAGAAAATTGATTAGAAGGCTGGAGTCCTTTGAAAAGGAAACCAGACGCAAGGGTGGTACACAGATTTCTATCGTGACGACATACGCCCTTCGCGACAACATGTACGCCGAAATCTCTCCAAACCACATCACGATGGAGCAGCTTTTCGAGCAGGTATAATATGTTTTTTTCTCTCTAGGATTAATAATTGACGTTTTTTTACGAAACCATTTCAATAATATTGCAATCCAATTACATTTTGGGTTGCAATATTTTTGTATCATCATTGCAATCATTCTGTAATCTTTTGCTCGTACCTTTGCGGCGCAAATCAGAGGACGAACCATAACCCCTGATGTCCATAAAGTTATGACAAAAGAAAAAGCAGAAAAGATTATCAAAATCTACAATTGGATGAGAGTCATCATCTTTGTAGCATTCCTTGTGCTATTATTCTTTGGAGTTGCCCAAGCACAAAACCTACCGCAAATCCACGGCATACTGCGTGGTAAATATGAATATCAACCAGAGATGGAAGCTGGACGTTTCGAGGTCCGAAATGCCCGTCTGTCGGCAAGCGGAAAACTGCCTCAGTCCTCAGAGTACAAGCTTGAGGTGGATCTGTGTGACGAGAGTTCTATCAAGATGAAGGATGCTTGGGTGAGATTGAATCCATGGAAAACACTTCGCCTAACCGTTGGCCAGCAACGAATGCCATTCTCCATCGATGCACACCGCAATCCGTCTGCCCAGTACTTTGCTAACCGTTCGTTCATTGCCAAGCAGGTTGGTGATATGCGTGATGTTGGTTTTCAAGCGGGCTACGATATTATAAATAAGGAGAATAGAAAAGTGCTGTCGCTTGATGCCGGAGTCTTCAATGGCAGCAATCTTGATAATCAGAAGTCGGCATGGTTCTCTTCGCCTGCCTATTCTGCACGCATTCAATATTTTCCTATCCGACAGTTGGCTATCGTGCCGAGCATCCAGCATCAGCAGATAGCCGAGCGTAAGGCATCCTACACGAGCCTTGATTTCGGAACCTACTATGAAGCTTGTGGCTGGCATATCGAAGCAGAATATCTGCACAAGTCTTATTCCGAGGACGCCTTTGCCGACTGTAGTGCCGTGGATGTCATGGCGATATACAAGCACAAAATGAGAAGCGAGAAGAGCTTGGTGGAGAGCATCTCCTGCCTGGGCCGATATGACTGGATGCAAGATCACTCATCGGGCAAGAGCGGCTTTACTTCGACAGAGCTCAGCACAGGTACAAAGGATGCCACAGATATCCCAACCACCCTCGCCCTTACCGATGCAGAGCGTCATCGCATGACCTTAGGTACCACCCTGCACATTCGCAATCCCTATTTCCCCACCGACCTTCGCTTCAATTACGAGAAATACTGGTATCCTCATGATGGAGCCAAGGAGAGCGAGCAGGACAAACTGGTATGTGAACTGATGATCAAATTCTAGTCTTGTATGAATATGTCTCCCAAGGAACAGCATGTTGAGGAACAGATAAGCGAATTAGTATCGAGAATCGTCGCCGACATGACCGCAGGCGATGATTTGCCTCTGAGACTATGGAATATCCTTCAGGAGGATGCAGAGGTTAAATCCATTCAAATCTATGCAAATACGGTGGCTATCACCCGATTGGGATACAATGACCATGGCCCTGTACACATGAAGACCGTCTGCCGTAATGCAATGCAGATGCTTTGCATCCTTCATGAGACAGGCGTCAATACAAGCCTGGAAAAGGAGAAATCCGGAGCTTTTGCAGATTCCGTTTGTGCCGTGATGCTTGCCTCTCTTCTGCATGACAGCGGAATGACAATAGGCCGAAAAGACCACGAACTCTATTCTGGCATCATCGGTTTTTCGATCATCACAAGGATATTAAACCAGGTCCTACTCAATGAGGATGACGTAATGCGAAGAACTGTGATACGTTCTGTTGCCATGGAGGGCATCATCGGCCACATGGGGACTCACCCCATTCATAGTATCGAAGCTGGGTTGATTCTGATTGCCGATGGTTGTGATATGACCAAAGGCCGGGCCAGAATACCATTGGAAATACCCACGAAACCGACAGAAGGTGATATTCACAAATATTCAGCCAACGCCATCGAGAAAGTAAGAATAAGCAGGGGTGATGAACACCCATTGAAGATAGAGATCGAGATGACCAAAGAGGTTGGTTTCTTTCAGGTGGAGGGTGTGCTGATCCCTAAGATTCAGTCAAGCCCAGCCAAACATCTTGTGGAACTGTATGCAGGCGTAATAGGAGAAGATGTGAAACGATATTTCTGAATGCGGTACTCAATAAAAATTGAAAATTGTCAAATTGTAAATGATATTATGAACGTATTATTTTTAGGAATCGTAATATTCCTCATCGTCCTAGCCGTCTTCGACCTCGTGGTCGGTGTGAGCAATGACGCAGTGAACTTTCTGAACTCTGCCATCGGCGCGAAGGTGGCGAGCTTCAAGACTATTGTTTTGATTGCTGCTATCGGTGTGTTTGCCGGTGCGGCAATGAGCAATGGTATGATGGATGTGGCACGCCATGGCATCATGACGCCAGAGTACTTCTCGTTCTACGACGTGATGTGCGTGTTTCTGGCGGTGATGGTGACCGATGTCATCCTGCTCGACATTTTCAATACCTTGGGCATGCCCACGTCAACCACAGTCAGCATGGTGTTCGAACTGCTGGGCGGAGCTTTTGCTATCGCAATCATTTCGATCCTGAATGGGGCTACCGATGCAAATGGTGTAGCTC
>DCIC01000141.1:6017-6285 GCA_002315825.1 Bacteroidales bacterium UBA1736
TCCTGAGTGTCGCCATCGCCTTCGTACTCGGTACGGTAGTGCAGTGGATCGCCCGAATGATATTCACATTCACCTATCGCGTCAACGGCACGTCAACAAGCTACGAAAACCTCAAAACCTCACAACCTCACGACCTCATAACCTCATCGCTCAAGATCGGCATCTTCGGTGGCATCGCAGTGACCAGCATCATCTGGTTCCTGCTTATCAACGGATTGAAGGGCTCCAGCTTCATGACCCCCGAGCTCAAGGCATTGATCAACGAGAA
>DCIC01000142.1:0-4495 GCA_002315825.1 Bacteroidales bacterium UBA1736
CCGCACAAACATATCTCCCCTTAATGCACTCTTTGCAGGCCTCTGAAAAGAGCTTAGTCAACACGAAGTGCCATCTGAAACCATCAGATCTTCTCCACTGGCACTTGAATTATCGTTAGCCACAAATCAGAATCTTCCTGATTCCAAATGCCGTCGATATAATTGGACCTCGGCTCGCCAACAACCTTGTAGCCCTCTTTCTCAATCCAGGCAAAGAGGTCAACGAAATTTTGGTAGAGTTTGTCATAACTGCCGAAAACCTTCATACAGACTGCAGTCGGAACCTCCGGAATATCCTTGAATTTGATGATGTCGGAGTCTGTGCCTTTACTCGTTACTTTCTCGCAATACTCAATATCTATGTCCTGAGGCTTGTAACCGCCGTGTTCGATGGAGTAGCAATATCCCGGCTCCGGGCACTCGCAGCCCAGTCGGGCCATTTCGGGTCCGATGACCTCGTAGCACAGACGACCGAGGTCGTCGTATGTAGGGATGATTGTGCGGTGGCTTGCAACTGTGATTGCAGGCAGCGATTCAATGTAAATCTTTTCCATTTTGTTGATTTTTTTGCGGGAAGCAATCATTGCCTTGAGCATACGGTGCCGTACTTTAAGCTGCTCGAGTTCCGATTCGCAGATGCGGATTTTTTCCTCGAGTGAGTCCGGAGAAGGAACGTGGCTATTATCGTCCCAGAGATCTCGGATCTCTTCCAGTGGATATCCGAGTTGCTTGAGAGTCAAGATGCTCTGCATCTTCTGAAGTTGGCCGAAAGTGTAATACCTGTACCCGGTCCACCTGTCCACTATTTCCGGAATCAGCAATCCGATCTGCTCGTAGTGCCTGAGTGTCCTTACCGTCACCCTGCAAAGGCGGGAAAACTCCCCGATTTTCAAACGATTGTTGTCCATAACATCTGTGCACTGAATGTTAACGGGTACAAAGATACATCAAGACGTAAGGTACGAGTCAAGAGTTTTCCGCATTTTTTTGAGAGAATGACAATCAGATTACTCAATCATCTTATTCCTTCGTTCTATTATGGCATTCTTATTTGCGATATACTGCCAATACAGAACCGGCCACTATAGGAGATTTCATAACTCTTTTTACAAAACTCGTTTGACTCCCGGTATCAATCTCAGCAGCCAAGCGATGATGAAGGATTCGATGGTGGCTGCGACCCCGATAAACAAAAATTTGCCGACTGCTCCCATCCAAACGCCATCGAAGCTGAACTGAAGACCAAGCATCAGAAGTAAATGGACGACATAAGCTCCATAGGCTTGTTCTGAACACCATTTAAGAAACTTGTTCGTACCGTTGAGATATCGGCGGAAAAGCCACAATAGTCCGAAACTTATGAATACGCACAGCAACGATTCGTAAATGCCAAACCAATGCCATTGAAAATCATTCCACCAACCGTCCTGACGCACGTATATGCCTATGGCTAACAGGATGCCTATCAACAAAGAACACGCTCCAGTAGTGTTGGTCATCTTCTCAAGGTAGTTGAAACGTTGAGCAAGGATACCTATCACAAACATCATTACATACTGCAGGTAATGGGCCGGTTCCATTGGTAGAGGAATAATGCCGAAAGGCCAAGTCCAGTAATCCTGTGGACAGTACTGTCGGATGATATGACTGCCGATACCCATAAGCGCCCCAAATATGAAAATGCCAGCCAATGTAGGCTTTGAGCTGCAGTCCTCCTTTATCGGATTTACAAAACTTCTGATTACTGCATAGAAAAGGCAGAAAACCAGCAGACTTTCGATATACCACATATGTGCGATTTCAAACTTGCCACTGAGAGCAGAGATAATGCCGCCCACTACGAGCAAAGGAACTCCAAGCCGCAAAAGTTTCTTCTGTATGAATACTTTGACACCCTGTCTGTCAAAACTGATCGGAACGAAGTAGCCGGAAATCAGAAAGAACAATCCCATAAAAAAGGCTGCATTGACCGAGAAGAAATGCCATATCCACGGCATCACCTCTGCGGGATTGCTTGGTGTGTAAGCCCACCCTCCCCCATTGCCGTATGCCTGTCCGGCGTGGTGGAAGATGACGAGAACAGTGAGAAATACCTTCAGGTTGTCAAGATAGAAATTACGTTGACTAGACATCTTTACTGAATATTTGCTTTTTTGCGGCACTGTAATCTTCGATTTTCTGATACGCCAAGCGGCTGTCTCCAGTTTCCAGATAGATTATGCCGCAATATTTGAATCCTGCTTTCTCAGCGCAGTGTCGCATAATGACGTTGTCCCGGTGAGTGTCCACCCGCAGATTCTGAATCTGTCCCCAGCTCCAGTCAAAACAGGCTTCAGCAATCCCTTTGGATGCTTTAAGGCTGGCCAGGCGGTGGATAGTGGCATAGGGTTTTGTATCTTCAAGCCAAGCACCATTTTCGATATATGCATATGTAGGGTCCTTCCCTTTGATAAATGCGAATGAACCGACAAGCCGGTCATTGTCCCATATTCCATAACTCTGACCTTTCGAGATGTCCTCGAGTATTATTTCTTCTGTGGGGTAGCCCTGTCTCCATTGGTTGACATTGCCGCAAGAGAGCATTATCTCCCGTCCTTCCCGGTAGATCTGCATCAGGGTCACGATGTCTTGAGCTGTGTTTCTTTTGATAGTCATCTTGAAAATTATGTACAAAGATACAAATCGTCCGGACTCTTTTCGCGCACTCTCCTCAAAATCACGGATTACATACGACAATGACGAGGCAACCGTCATTGACAGGAGGTCCGGCATCAATACAAAACATCCCAGTACCTCCACGAAGAAGATAAAGAGTGACACCCTTACCGTCAGGATCAACACGATAATCGTAAATCCCCCGATCCTTGTCAAACTCCAAATCTTCCCGGTCAAATACCACGGGAGCATCTTCAGGATAGACTTCCACCCATACACGCAGACTGTCACCATCGTGTCCGGTCAAAATGTTGCCGGGAAACAACGAAAGATATCCCGACTCCACGACAGTACCGACAGGATCAGGCGAAACACTCAACTTCAACGAATATCTGGTATTACGTTTCAAGCCGGCAAACCCATTGACCTTGATTCTAAAAGAACGTGACGTCTCACCCTGCATCCCATCGATAACCAGCTCAGTCATATAAGACCCTATGCTCTCCCTGTTAGAGGAATTGGGATAGCAACGCAACTCCACGCCTGGAGAATATTCCATAACTTCTGAGGATTCGACGTATTCGACAGGCCTCGACGGAGTGTCGCCCAAAATTTCACAACTCCTATTGAGGTTCTCCAGATGGACCGAAGTCGGGACAAAATCCCCCGAGGCTATGATATCATCGACACAAACGACAGAGCATAGGTCTCGCAGCAGCACCTGCCCCCGTGATCCCGCGGCCAAAGAAACCTCTCCGGACATAAAGGGATATTCTGCAGAATCATCCTCCCAACGCATCTTGATGCCCGCCAGATCTTCATAGCACATCAGTCCAGTAAATGACAAAATCTCGGGAGGGCAATTGGCAAGGACAACAAAAACCTTAGGCCCCGTGGTCGAAAAAGCCAAAATTGAATCGCCGTCAACATCCGTCAAATGCTCGTACGAATCCAGCCGGCGCAGCGCGTCATCATTAAACACAAAAACATCAAGAGTCTTGATCCCCTGCCCGCAAGAAAGCGAAGGACCCAAGGTTCGTGCAGGGAGGGATCTGGACTGAAAGTCAGAGAGTGCTATCGAATCATTACCCTCAAGCCACATACTCCCGGCAGTTGCCAAATTGATCTCCGACAACACCAATGCCTCCACAAAGGTATCATCCTGGTTCGAGCAGGAAAGAAAAAAGGCTGGCATCAATAGAAGCAAGTTGGGCAGAAACACCCGAGGCGAATGCCAAAGAGAGATAATGAAGATATGCCAGCCTTTGTCCATAGTTTAAGTTTGTTTCGGCGGCAAAACTATATACTGTTCCCCGAACATCCTCGAAACCAAAAAAAACAATACAGATAATTATAAGTTTGACTATGTTGTGAAGAAAATGAAAGGCATAAGAAACACGAAAACGACTTTGAACCATACCAGCCAAAGATATTATTGATTATTTTGCTAATTTTGTTAAACCCTGAACACCTACGCACGCATTATGGATACAGCTGCAACTCGAGAACTGAAACAAGAAACAATCAAGACTGTCGTAGTCGCACCCGACTCATTCAAGGGCTGTCTAAGCTCGGCAGAAGTCGCAAAGGCAGTCGCAGAAGGAATTCACGACATCATCCCTCAAGACAAGGTCATTACAATCCCCGTTGCTGACGGAGGCGAAGGAACAGTAGAAGCGCTGGTAGGCGTAGACACGATGGAAGCGTTGACAAGCGAAGGAAAGGGAGAAGCGAGAATCGTATGGGCAACAGTTTCCGATCCATTAGGACGCCCCGTACGAGCATCATACGGAATCATCGGCAAGACAGCGATCATCGAATCCGCGGCCGCCTGCGGACT
>DCIC01000142.1:4637-6814 GCA_002315825.1 Bacteroidales bacterium UBA1736
GGCCGCGGAATGATTGAGACACCTGGGCTGCTCGAGGCGGCGCGCGGCAAGAAATTCACCGTGGCCTGCGACGTAAACACCCCATTCATAGGACCCGACGGCGCGAGCCGAGTATTCGGACCACAGAAAGGCGCAAGTGCAGAAGATGTCGAGATACTCGAAAAGAGGCTATGTGACTATGCAGAGAAGATTCTGGAGGATACCGGGGTCGATGTACGGCAGATGAGCGGTGCAGGCGCTGCCGGAGGCCTGGGCGGAGCACTGTGCGCATACTTCGGTGCCACACTGCGCCGCGGCGTTGATATGGTCCTCGATTTTATTGGTTTTGACAATCTGCTCGAAGGGGCCTGCCTTGTAATAACCGGAGAGGGGCGCTCAGACTTCCAGACAGCTGCCGGCAAGACACCTGCCGGAGTGCTTGAAAGGGCAAAGAGGAAGAACATTCCGGTCGTACTGCTGAGCGGGGCCGTAGCTCGCTGCGAAGAGCTCGAAGCTCTTGGATTCCTCGAGATGATAGCCGCAACACCGCCCCAGATCCCAATCGAAGAAGCGATGCAAAATGACATTGCAAAAAGGAACCTGAGGGCCGCGGCAAGAAAAATTGCAGAAAAATATCTGAAAGGGTGACAAAAATGCAATATTAGTCACCTCCAGCAGTCAAGCAAAGATCAAAGAGTGATATTAACCCCTAGCTCCACAGTAAAGGGACGGATAAATTTGCCGGCCATCAAATAATTGGTGTATTGGGAGGTATCTTCAACAAGATCCGCAGATGGGATGGCTCCGCTGGCTCCCGTCTGATTGAGAATATTAATGAGATTCAACTTGAACTTGACGGTCCTGCTCAGAGAAAAGTCAATCCCGCCAAAGGTCTCAATACGGCCGGAAAAGAAGAGCGTATTTGTCTTGTTGATATACTCCTTACTCAGATAACGCGCTGTAAGCCAGAAGCGCCAGCTCTTGATTTTGTACGAAGGGTCGAGAGTGAATTCCACCTGAGGCATCGCAGTGATATGCTTGCCACTGAAATCATAATGCTCAGTCACGCCGTCACTGAAGGACGGACTGAAGGAGAAATTCTTATACTTAGGATTCTTCAGCATCAGCTGACCGTGAAGACTGAAACCGCTGTGATGATCCCAGTTGGCATCGACAACAAGTCCAAAAGATGATATTCCATACTCCACAGGAAGGAGAATGCTCTCATAAGTACCTGCCTTCATATCACCGACATCCTTTGTCAATTTGTGAGAGAAAGGCGCCCTTTCCACTTTATTTTCCTGAGAAAGATATGTCAACTGAGCACTGATATTAAAAGATCGTATGGAATAATTCAGACCTGCGCGAAGCAAAAAAGTCTGATTGGGCTTTGTAGTAGGAAGAAAAGCTGAACAATAATCCGAGATAGTGGTATGAGTACTGGTGAAAATAGGCTCAAAATTCAATTGCAATTGAGGCAAGACACTGTATCTGACATTAAGTCCCGCCGCCCATTCAGGATTGACGCGGTTGACATCGGTAATTTTTGCCTGCGTAAGATTGAATCCTGCGCGACGGGTGTTTGTCTTGTCATCTCCAATATTGTTTGCTGCTTTACCATCAATGATATTAAACCCGGCGCGGATAAAGCCTTCACTGTTCAATTTCCGGGCAATATTCCAATCATAATGCGCATATAGCATTGTCTTGGTCTCGATACCTTCATAATATTGGCCGCTTGCATTATAATTGAAATATGCTTTGCCGTTCAAATACAGAGTCTTCGGGTTGGCACAGACCTCGTGAGCCATATCCGCGGTTGAGAAAATCGCGCCTCGGCTGCTGACATTCAGATCAGCACCAAATTTGGCGGTCAAAGATGAAAGGAATCTCTTGGTATATTCGGCATTGTTCATCCAAGAATGTTCAAAAGAAACCTTATCAAGAAACGACCTATACTGCAGGTTACCCGAATATGGAGTGCCGTCCAAATATGTAAAGCCAGCCTTCTCAGTTACTTTTGCAATAGACGATATGCTTCTGGACTGGTCAGCCAAATCAGCCCACTTGATCCTGCTTCTGAACACCAGATTGCTGCCCGAGTAGAAATTATAGTTCAGATTGAAAGTCCCCGTTAAGGTATGGCAATACTTGTCTTTATTCAAATCTCGGGTAACCATCTTGCCCGTTTGCATATC
>DCIC01000142.1:6997-10794 GCA_002315825.1 Bacteroidales bacterium UBA1736
AACGCCCTTATAGAACTGATGCCTGTTTTGATATTTAGTACAATTCAAACGGTTGCTGCCGGGGTCAAAGTTCTGATAAGTACTGAGTGAAAAATACCATCCCTTGTCGGATAAAGGCCCGTGCACAAATACATCAAATTTATGCTGTCCATATTGGCCGAAAGTATAAGAAGCTGATCCACCCGTCTTTTCACCTACCCCGGTCTTACTGGTACTATAGACATAATAATTGATTTCATTATATCTCATAGCCGATTCCATCGGACCGATATTGCTCATCTGGGCGCTCACTCCGGAATGCCAGGATTTGAAAGGGAAGATAGGAGTGATATTTATTGAGACAGGGAGGCCATCCTCAAAAATAGGCACAGACCCGACTTTTGAATTGGGCAGGCCAAGGGAAATCTCCCTGGGCTTACTGTCTGACGACGCATCCATAAATGATGAAGATGACTGCTTGTCACTCTTCCCGGCACTATTGTCCTGAGCTTGGGCAAAAAAACCACATAGGAAGAGAAGGGTTGCCGCAACCTGTCCGAATCGAGTCATAGCTACTTACTTAATTATTTGGAATTAATATATTTACCCGGCACATTAGTCAGAAGGCACACTGTACATATACCGCACATCAGAAGCAAGACCATAAGGTCATACCATAATGTCTTGATCTGCCAATCCCCAATAATCTTGGAGCTGCTGTAGAATGGAGCGCGACCGTTGTGCGTCACCGGATCCAGATAAATGAATCCCGCAGACGGAACGATGTACCCGTCAACTACATTGTACATCTGCTCAGCATCAGCATTCACAACATACTTCTCAAGTTGGAGGTTATAATTCTTCATCTTCAACTTGATTACTTCATCCTTACCAATCTCTTCAAGTATCTTTTCAGTCCTCTTGTCATTGAGCGAGGCCGCTCTGCTGCTGCGTTTGGAGAGAATGGACTTGGCCTGATCCAGAACAGCTGAGAGATCATCGAATGAATAATCACCCTTATACTCATCCAATCCGGTGACTTTGAGAAGCAGAGGCAGTGATTTGGTCAGAACATCAAGATATTGCTGTGTCGGTTCCCCCTTCTTCGCCTTGTCCTTCATTGTCTCAAGCTGCGAGCGCAATTCGTGCAAATAAGCGCTTTCATAGTAGCGTGCCTGATATTTCTCCTTGTCCGCATCGAAGAAATGACATTCATAGTCATTATCAGAGAAAGACGTCACGGCAAGAGCCTCAAACGCCCAGCGGGAAGGAATGAAATCACCGATAATCGGGACGTTTGCCGTATGACTCTTGGGAGAGAGATCGGTAAACTCAACGACAAGCCCGCACAACAATATCTGGGGTATCAGCAGAATCGGTATAGTAATATAAATGGCCACAACGCTGCTGAGCCACTGCGAGAGCAAAAGACCAATCAACGAGGAAAGAAGCGAAGCAATAAAAAGAATAAGCCACCAATAAGAGAAAAGGCTGCTTATCCCCATAATCCCGTTTCCGACAAGAATAAAAAGAAGTGTCTGGACAAGGGATACGCCCCCCATAAAAAGAATCTTAGACCAAATATAACTCTTATACGAAAGGCCGAGGAACTTCTCGCGCTTCAGAAGAGCCCGATCCTTTATAATCTCTTCGGCGCTGCCGCTCATACCAAGGAAAGTAGCGACAATGATGGCCATAAAGAAATATGATACGAGATTCTGGTTATTCATAATGGAATAGCCCTCGGATGGCGCATAATGAGTGAGAGCGGCACAGATCAATGCCAGAAGAGGGGCTTCAAGCAAAGTTATGAGCAACCACTGCTTGTCCGAGAATTTGGCCTTACAGTTGCGCAAAAGGAATATCCACATCTGCTTGAAAGAAGAAGGCCTTTTCTGATCGTTCTTGGGTAGGTTCTCCACCTTCTCCTTATTGTCAGGAGCGGTCTGCAAATAAAGCTCGTGCCACTCCTGCGGCGTTCTCTTGCGCTTGTCTGTAATCTGACCGCTGTCATCAATGACCTTTTCATCGATAATTGACAAAATAGTCTCAGAATCAATATTTCCGCAAGTCGGGCAGACACTGGTCTGATAATCGGTATATCCCGCAGCCTGCTTGAAATACTTGACTGCCTCAACCGGATTGCCGTCAAATACGGGATAACCTCCGACATCGAATAGCCACAGACGGTCAAACATCTTAAATATTTCCGAAGAAGGCTGATGGATATTTGTAATGATGAGACGGCCCTTGTATGCTTGTTCCCTGAGAAGGTTCATTACCGCCTTCGAATCGGAAGAGGACAGACCCGATGTCGGTTCATCAAGGAACAGGACATCCGGCTCACGGATAAGTTCAAGTGCAATGTTGAGTCGTTTGCGCTGACCTCCGGAAATGAATTTATTGACAGGCGAACCTGCTTTCAGGTCTTTGGCCGCAATGAGCCCGAGATCGTGCAGCAGAGAGAGCACCTTGGCATTCAATTCCTCCTCGGACATCCCCTGAAAACAAAGACGAGCCGTATAATACAGATTCTGATATACCGTAAGATCCTCGATAAGCAAATCATCCTGAGGCACGAAGCCTATCAGGGCCTTGGTCTGCGGCTCATCAATACTGTGACCGTTAATGGTGATTTTGCCGCTCTGTGGGTGAAGAGTGCCGTTGAGCAGGGACAGTAGCGTTGTCTTACCAGTGCCGCTGCCTCCCATAATTGCCACGAGCTCACCGCCATAGAGATTGAAAGTGAAATGATGTATCCCTCCTGGACCGTCTCCATATCGGAACTCAATTTCATTTCCGCGAAGTTTGAGCTGAGGTACATCCTTGTGAGCAGTCTTGAATGGAGTCATACCATTGTAATAGTACAAAGGCTGCTCCTCAGTGCAACTCACGACTCCACTGCGGAGCCAGGCCATAAATGAGCCGTTCAATATCGGGACATCATTATATCTGAGCTGACTTTCGCCAAAATATGAAAAAATAAGTGTGTCGTGCTCTTTCAAAAGAAGCAAGCGAATAATTCCCTTCCCATATGGAATAGTCCTGACCCCTTTGCTCACTCCATCAGAGGAAACAAAGGCAAGTAGATCCTCAAAAACATCGCCTCCGATTTCAAAAATATCGCAGACCGCCTTGTACTCCTCAGGGGTTATTTGAGAGTTGGCGGTGCTGATTTCCATAAAGCGCAGGACAAAAAGGATCCTGTCCTTGAAAGTCATCTGGTTTTTGATCCGAGATGCAACATTTTTGCATTCAGAGTGGCGGTCCACAGTTTCAGCCTCTCTGATGGCTGCGGACCTGTCCGCATAATAATCCAGGGCGGAGCGAAGATCCTTCTCGCCAAAATGGTATGTAACATATTCCGTGAGTACTCCTCTGGACTTTTCATCAGACTCAGCAATGCCATAGAGTGCGAAAAGATCCAACAGACTGGAAAGAAAAATGTCATTCATAATAATCAATAATGAGTACGATAAATCGGCAATAGTGAGCCACTTGATCCATTTGAGTAAATATAGAGTTTTTTTGTTAATTATCACTAATAGTTCCCGACAAGTCAGGGGTAATCTTGAGTGTCTCCTCCCCTGATTTGTGAAAATTGTGTACATTCGGGATGAAAAATCCTTATATCTCCCCCGATTTGTGAAATTGTGTACATTCTGGGTGAAAAATCCTTATATCTCCCCCGATTTGTGAAATTGTGTACATTCGGGATGAAAAACACATAGATCTCCCCCGATTCACGTCAATTATTGTCATTCCCGCATCAGGCTATATTCATTTTCTCCATCCAGGGCCACGTATCATGGAGAAAT
>DCIC01000062.1:0-1684 GCA_002315825.1 Bacteroidales bacterium UBA1736
ATTTCTGGCGTTGGGAGTCTCTATGGCTCTCTGCTTTTCTTGTACAAAGGACAATCCTCAGATTGTCCCAGAGCCTTCTGTTCACGTTCATAATCTCGTCCACGTTGAAGCTCAGTCCCATACCGAGACTCAGAACGGTTGTCTTGAACATTGGGTATGTACGAGTTGTGGGGATACTTTTGCCGATTCCGAGGGCGTTTCTGAGATCCCTATGGTTATCGATTGGGCTGAGAATGCGATTATCTGCCCTGAACATCTTCTCCTCGCATTTGACAAAAGTGGTGATACTTTTGCCGCTTTGGGCAGTTCGATGGGATTTGAAGATAAGACCAATTCGAGTTTTGCTTCCAGCCTGATTGCTTCCATAATAGTTAAGAGTCTGTTCGAAATCATGGACAGAGCTTTTGAATATACCCACACCAAAGAGGAGGATCCTTCAGGGAAGGTCATTTATGTGATTAATGAGAAGTTTATGGAGGTGATGCAGAAGTTGGGTGATGTTCAGAGAAGTATCGATGCGCTTTCGGACCATATCAAGAACCAGACTTTCAAGAATGCCATGCAACGCAGATATGAGGAACAGATTGCGTTGTACAATGCGACGGACGCTACACTCAGACAGATTATCCGTATCTGTGGGAATAAACGTTTCAGCGAACTTTCTGACCAAGAGCTGGAAGATGTGGCTACGCTGCTCAATATGTGGTACCTTTCTCCGGTCAAGGGCAATAACGTCATTAATGAGGTTATGAATATGCTTGATGCATCCCTGATGACTTTTGATACCGGCTCTTCATATCCTGAGATATATGATAAAGTAGCTTATCAGGCATATGCCTTCGAGCATCTCGGATATGATATGCGTGAAGCTGCACGTTGTGTGGATGCTCTTACGATTGTGGAGTCCTACATTATGTCTTGTCTGTGGTTTCAGCTCCACGGTGGGGACAAGCTCTTCAGCGAGCGTCACAAGTCTCTCAATGACAAGCTTGAGAGTTATGCGAAGATTCTTGAGGCTCATCAGGTTACAAGGCAGACCGAATACACCGTCAGTCAGGTGCAGGGATTCCATCAGGGAAGGAAACTTTCTTTGGCGTTCAAGAATGCGAAGGATCCTTATCCTTACTTTAACGAGAGGAAGGATAATTTTGACTGGAGAAGATTCTCCGGGGAGAATTATAAGAATACCGAGAATATTGTCAAGTTCAAGAATTTTAGCGAAGGCTTGTATCGGTATATGTGCGGGGATGATGAGCTGGCTATGAGAGAAGAGTATCGTGCTCTGTGGGAGTTTTACGGCGGAAAGAAGTCTATCAGCAAAATCTTTGAAGATGCAGGGTTTACCTGTACTCATTTTATTCTGGCAACTGACCGAGTGGATGATTTCCACTGGCATCATTTTCAGTATCGCGGCTTGAGAATGAATGAGTCCGGCAGAAGATACGATTTTTTCTTTGATATGATAGAAAGCGACGGGACTTGCCCCGGCTCTAATATTTTCGTTGGTTCCTGCTTCTATGATCCTGACAATGGCCATTTGACTCTTGCAAGCCCTCAGACTGTAACTTACAGTTATCCTGAGTGGTGGCTGTTCTAAGGACAATCTTTCACAAAGATTACCAACTTATTTTTTCATCATTCCTAAGGGAAGATATGTTTTTGCGGGAGTCCTCCCCACTTCGTG
>DCIC01000062.1:1727-2735 GCA_002315825.1 Bacteroidales bacterium UBA1736
GCTCCCGCACAAACATATCTTCCCTAAATGAACTCTTTGCCGGCACGTGCGTAACTTATGAACTTGTCCAAGTTGAGAATCAGCAGATCCTGTGTGACTGGCTGGTTTTTGCCGAGTCTCTTCAGCTTGAGATTTTTCAGTACATAACAGTTGGTGAAACTGTCATCGGCAGAATTCGATCCGGTCTCGATGATGACGCCGCTACCGTTCAACGTGCACCAGTTCCGCTCACCTCCGCAGAACAGATGGATGAGCTCGCCCGTATTCTTGTCAAAAGTGAAGATATCGTAAATCTGGTAGTCTCCGTTCTCGAACTGGTCGCCGAGAAGCAGTTCCGCGGTCCCGTCGCCGTCAAGGTCACACTTTATGAAACCGCCGTAAGGGGATTCATACCTGTAGATGTAGCTCAGTTCGAGATCCTCCGGAGAGAATCCGTCCCAGTGCATCTGATAACCTTCTACGATGAATGATATTCTGTCGTCGTATCCGGTGAAGTATTCCGTGTAATCCTGCTTGGACTTAATACATCGTTCTATCAGAAAGAATAGTCCGACCGCTATTGCAGAAATGGCTGTAATTCGAAGAATTTTACCTTTCATTTTTCCTAAGTTTTGGGAACATATGACGAAAACGTGTCAGGTGTCTTGCGATTGCGCCTCCGCTGGTTGCGCCGCCTGCAACTACGAATGAGACAGCAATCAGAATCATCGCAATGCCGAACAGTTCACGTCCGCTGATATCTTCGTTGAAGAGAAGAATGCCCATTATCACGGCCGTCACCGGTTCCAAAGCTCCAAGGATAGCCGTAGGCGTCGAGCCGATGATCTGAATTGCCCTGGTTGTGCAAACAAGAGATATGACAGTAGGGAATACTGCCAAGGCTGCTGCGTCAAGCCAAAGATACCATCTTGTCGGGAGCGTCAGTTCAGACTGTCCGAACCATAATCTTCCCCAAAATAGGAGAGATCCGAAGATAAGAACCCAGAATGTCATCGTGAGGGTCGCGAT
>DCIC01000062.1:2893-18100 GCA_002315825.1 Bacteroidales bacterium UBA1736
ATGGTCTGGACTGTCAGTTTTTCGTGGCAGAAAAGTGTCATTATTATGGCTACCAACAGAGGATACACAAAGAGTATCGTGGACGCAATTCCCGCGGCCATATAGTTGTAGCTTATGAAGAGAGTAAGCGATGAGATTGCCATCAGGATGCCTAGCCCGGCAAGAGAAATTATACTCTTCCTTGGTAGGTTGAAACTGCGGCCCCGCAACAGGATCATCGCTGCCACCATCGGGATTGACAACCCGTAACGCAGCAGCAGGACAGAATCCGGATTCATCCCGTCAGCATACAAGGGCAGCGCGAATGTCGGGTTGAGTCCATAACTGGCAGCTGCGATGGCTCCAAGCAGGTATCCGTATGTTTTTTTACTTGACATTATAGCGCATAAAGTTAGCAATTCATTTCAAAACAACTTCTAATAAAAAAGTGAGGATGACTAAAACTGCACGTTTTAGCCATCCTCGTATAGGAACCATTTGAAGAGAGGTATCAAATTCAAAAATATGGTTCCTTATAGGATGTTTTAGTACATTATTTAGAAACTGCTAATTGTTTTGGGGTACAATTTCCGGAAGTTCTGTGCTCTCAAGAGGGTGTTTTGATCTCCACTGTGAGTATTGCTCCTCTGTGAGAATCTTCTTCAACTTCTGGTCCTGCTTCTCGATGTATTTCTCGGAAACCATACCTTCACCGTTCATTCCCGGAGGAGGTCCGGATGGACGCATACCCTGATCGCCGGAAGGTGGTGTTCCCATCCCTGAGCCTCCGCCCATAGGGGGCATTCCACCGCCCATATCACCGCCAGGACCGCCACCTTGACCGAAGGGCATTCCTCCACCCATAGGGGGCATCCCGCCGCTGAATGCACTTTCCATCTGGCTTCTTCTGTACTCCTGATCTTTCTTGAACAGTTTGTAGACTTGCTTGTACTGATCTTCGCTCAAGTCGATTTCAGCTTGCATCTGGTCTACCTTTTCTTTTGCGATTTCTTCCGGCGACTTCATCTCGGGAGGAGCCGGTCTGTCCCCTTGGGGTTGTGCAAACAGACCCAGGGGAAGCATCATCAAAGATGCAAACAATAAGAATCTGGATTTCATAACTAAAAAAATATACGTATTAACTTTTGACACTAAAAGAGTCGAAAAGATTAATACGTATATAAAAAAAGAGAATAAATTCTCAATTATTTGGACAGACCTGCGAAAAGTGTGGACAATACGTTGGCGGCTGTTGTGGCTGAATTAGAAACAGTGGTCTCAGACTTACCTCCTCCTAGCTTGGATAACAATCCTTTAGCTGCGCTTGTCGCTACTGAAGATGCAATTGAACTTGCGTCAAGTCCTGCGATTGAAGACAATGTGCTGATGACGCTGTCAACATTTACGTTGTTGATCAGATTCTTTGAACCGGAGATAAGACCTGAAACAAAGTTCTTTACGTTTGCATTCTTGGTCAGACCCTCTATGTTGGTGACCACTGCTGCAATGTTCGTGATGTTGGATGCATTGCTCAGGTCAATCTTGCCATCAGCTTTATACTGATTGTACAAAGAGAGAAGAGCTTTTCCTGCTGCCAGACCGTTGCTGTTTGTAAGAGTTTCGCTTGTTGAATCTTGAGCGCGTCCAGGGATGGCGAGTAAAAGTGCCATTGCTGCTGCTGCGATAAATTTTGAAATAGACATAATACTATATTGTTAATTTGTTAGTCCTGTTTGCTATGCTTCGCTTCACTTATTCGGGTACAAATATACAATTATTGTTCCGTTAGTCTCTCAAAACTATTTTGTTTCTTCCTGTTGATATATATGTTTTCAAAATAAAGAGAAACGCAGGACAAAAAATAGTAGCACATCGTCTGTATGGCCATCGCCAAGAGCTGAGGCTCGATGGTGTGCAGACTTCCACCTGCCGTATTCAGATTGATGAATCCTTTGCAGCCGAAAGTGGAAGGGAATAAGTATGAGAACAATTTCCAGAATCCGGGCATCGCACAATCCGGCCAGCTGAAACCTGTCAGGAAAAGGCAGATGGGAGACATAAACAGCAGAAGCACAAATACAGTCTCTCTCTTTGTGATGAACGTGCTCCAGGTAAAGCAGAAGAATACGCAGTCGGTGACAAAGAACAAGAGCAGGACAATTATGTCCACGAATGAGGATCTTTGAGGGAAGTTGCATATAGCTGGGACGATTGAGGCGATGTAAATCCCGACTCCCATAAACAAAAGCCAGTAAACGGCTCCCCGTCCGAAAGCTACTCTTCCTATGCCGTGCGCGTGAAGCTGAGCGGGAAGTGTTGCGAAGCTTCTGTGCTCTTCCCTTGCCGTCCCTGCAAGAAGAGATGATCCATAGAACATCACTTGCTGGATAATGAGCATCAGAATGGCTGAAATCAGGAAAATGCTATATGAAAATGTCCTGTTGTAGGGAAGATTCTCTTCATACTCGATGGCCTTTTCTACCTGTACTTTTCCGATTTCATTTAGCATAACAAATTCGGACCCCATAAGGAGATTTTTGTAGTATAGGAAACTGCTCATATCTGCGTATATGGACAGTTTTGCCGTCTGTCCTGAGATGATTTTCTCGCCGAAATCGGAAGGGAAGTAGATGATGCCATTGACAGTCCTGTCGGCCATCAATTTCTGAGCTTCCTGCATTGTGGTGCATTTGCACTCAACCCGGAGTTCTCTGGTGGCATCAACTTCACGAATATATCTGCGGCTTTCAGAGCAGTCGGCGTTGTCAACAATGGCAATAGGGGTGTCCTCCAGAATTCCGTGACTGTAAATAAGATTGTATAGGAGAGGATAGCCGAAGCCTGCCACAAAGAAAATGATAAGGAAACCTCCGTCTCCCCAAATAGTCTTCAATTCGTGGCAGAAAATGCCCCATACGTCTGAAAACCATTGCTTTATGTATGTATCTTTCATTGTTACTTCTTTGGATAATTCTGGTACAGATATGCTTTGTGAAGTCTTGGCAGAACGAAGAGGGGAGTGAACAGGAAAACAAGCATATGGATTATCTCCCTGTAGCAACCCTCGAGGCCCGTGCCGTAGATTCCGCATTGGACATACATCTGATAATAATGTCTCAGAGGAAAAATACAGGAGAGTCCCCGGATACTTTCGCTCATCGCTTCGACAGGAAGAGTAAATCCTGTCATTGAAAATGCCATAACGCTGTAGAGGGCACCGATGCTCAAGGCAAATCTGAGCACAGGAACAGCCCCGATAATCACAAGAGCAATTGCTTCACTGGAAATGACCAGGAGCAACGAATCAAGCAGCATCCAGCCCACAGAACTCGCCAAGGGGAATTTCATCCATCCGTACAAAAGGAATTCAAGGGAAAATGCGAGGACGGTGAACAGAGCAGTGTAGATGATCAATTTGCCGCCAATAGCGGAAATGATGCTGTTCCCGGTGGTTTCCAGCAGTTTGGTGGAAGTGCTGTATTTGAGTTCTGTCCCTACCGCGTAGATGATCATTATGACAATTACCATTTCCAATACGCCCGGGAGCATCATATTGGCCAGATAAGCGCCATAATTCATCGTGGCATTGCCAATCATATGAATGTCAATGTCGATTGGTCTCAATCTCCCCATAATGCTTTCTTCGTCAACTCCTCTCATTCTGAGCTCTTCTCTCTGTATCGCACCGGAAGTCAGATTGATCATCGTAAGAATATCTTTGTATGCCAATGAACCTCCGAGGAAATATAGAGTGTTTACATAGAATGTGAAGCAAGGATGCCTTTGTGCCTGCACATCTGCATACATTCCTTCGGGAAGCAGGCACACCGAGGTGATGACTCCTTTCTGCATATCCTCGCGAGCAGATGCGAAACTGCTGTAATGAATAACCTTTCCCAGTTGTGTGGCATCCAGCTGTCGTATGAAGTTTCTTGTGAGGGTGGAGTTGTCATAGTCCACAACTCCTATGGGGACATCGGAAGGAACACCTTTGGATAAGAATGTGAGGTAAAAGACAGAACAAAAAGCCATTACGACAACAGATCCTATCGCGAACACAGGCATTTGCCTCCACCTGTCCAGTTCTCTCTTTATTACTGAAAATAACTTGTTCATTTCTCAACTATAGCACTCATTCCGGGAAGAAGACCTTCGACTTTATTGTCGGGAACAGCCCTGATCTCAAAGGTTTTCGCGTCATACATATCTGTTTCTTTGGTTGCCTTCCAAGTTGCATAGGACTCTCTGACTGCCATATAGTTGATTTTGGCGGGTACTGATTTTCCTCCCAGAGCGGGTATGCTGACATTGATTTTGCTCCCTATTGTCATTCCGTCCAGATAATCCTCCCTTACGTTGAATGTAAACCAGATGTCATCAAGGTCCATAATTGTCATCACCGGGGATCCTGTTCCCACCAGTTCGCCTGTCTTCGGGGCAATTGAAGATACAACACCGCCAGCAGGGGCTGTCAGATATAGTTCTCCCATATATGCCTCGACTTCCATAAGTGCGCCCGCGGCTCTGTCGACCAATGCCTGGGCAGCATCTTTGTCTTCTTGACGTGCTCCTGCAACCGCCATATCGTATTTGCTTTTCGCCGCTGAGGAGCTTGCAACGGCCGCGTCATATTTGGCTTTGACTTCGTCGTATTTCTGTGCAGAAACAACTTTCTCGTTGTAGAGTCTGTTGACCCTTTCGAAGGATTTCTGCAATACACTTTCCTGAACGAGGGCTGTCTGCCACAGATTGTACGCTCCTGCAATCTCTTCTGTCCTTGCACCGTTGCGGGCCTTGTCTCTCTGGGCGGTGGCGGCTGCAACTGCCGCATTGGCCTGGAAGAGTTTTGCTTTTACTTCGGGGGAGTCAATCATTGCTACCGTGTCTCCTGCACTGACCAGTTGGCCCTCCTTGACATACATTTCTTCGATTCTTCCTGGTACTTTGCCTGATACTCTGTATTCGCTGGCTTCCGCCTCACCTTGGATTACCTGTGGCTTTGGCTTTGATACCAGATAACCTGCAGCCGCAATGAGCAGGATAATTGCTACCAGTGCAATGACACCTATGATAAGGTTGTAGTTTTTCTTGTCTTCCATTTCTTTTCGTTTTTATTTCGTTATTTATAAAGTGCTTGTGCCTGAAGGAATTCAGAATGTGTCAATTGAAGTTCGATTCCGGCATCAATGTATTCTGTCTGTGCCTTCACCCAGGCGGTCTGCGCCTGTAGAGCTACATCCGAATTAATGACTCCTTCTTCAAATCCGAGAGTAGCCGCGCGCAGATTCTCTTCTGCACATACCAGATTGCTCTCGCTCATTTCGAGTTTGTCAAAGGCTTCTTGTTGCTGACGGTACAGCTGCTCGACCTGGAGATTGACCATCTGGCAGGCATCTTCATACTTGATTCTGTACATATTGGCTTCTGCCTTGGCTTTCTTTGTTTTCTGTATCCCTTCAGTGGCGTGGAAAATTGGCACACTGAGTGCAACTCCTACGTTGAACATTCCGCCGAACTCATTCTTGAATCCATTGTATGCGTTGGGATTTGTTATGAGATAATTGCCTGTGAGAGCAAGCTTCGGTAAGAAATCGGCTCTCTGGAACGCAACTTTCTTGTCATAAATCTTGGTAGCAAGTTCCAGCATCCGTGTTTCTTGCCTTTCGGCAATGATTGCGCTCATTTCTCTTGGAGCTATCTGCTCAGCTTTTGGGATGGCGTCATCTCCCTCATCTGCGAGGCGGATATCTGTGTCAAGCGGTAGGCCTATCTGTTTGCACATCAGCATCTTTGATAAAGCCAGACCATTTTCTGCCTTTGTCAGCAGCATTTGTGCCTCGTTCTTTTTGACTCTGACTGCGAGAAGGTCCGATTGGATTGCCACCCCTTCATCCACACCTGCCTGTGCATCCTTTTCCATTTGTTTGAGCAGATCCAGATACACTTGTGCGAGTCGCTTCTTGGATGCGAGCGATACCACTTGCCAATAGTCTCTTTCCGCCTGCAGCTGTGTCTCTTTTACTTTCAAGTCATATTCGGTCATCGAAAGTTCTTTGGCGAGCTGCGCCATTTGATTCGAGGCAATGATTTTGCCTCCCATAAACAGTGGCTGCTGGATGCTGACTATGCCTGCATAGACATTGGAGATGTCGAAATGAAGTGCATCGTTGATTGAGGTGCCGATTGTGTTCAGTGCATTGGAAACATCGGTCTGTGACAGTTTGCCTATTACCGTCTGCCACATAGGGCTGTTCTTATATTCTTTGAATGCAGAGGGATTGCCCATAATGGAAGTCATCAGATTCTGCATTTCGGATGATATTTGTCCCTGAACTGTGGATCCGATGCTTGTCAGCGCGCTGCTCGCATTTTCTGACACTAATGACAAGTCCTTGCTGTTGTGCATATATGTGCCGCTGGCTGTAATGCTTGGGAAATAGTTGGTAAGAGCTATCTTTTTGTCATATTCCGCCATAAGGGTTTTTTGGCGGGCTTCTTCAAGCTCTTTGTTGGCCTCTACGGCCATCTGTCTGCATTCTTCAAGTGTGATTACTCTTTGAGCATTGACAGCGAGAGGAAGCCCAAAGGCTAAGATTGTAATGATTACTGTTTTTTTCATTTTTTTCGAATTTGTTCGGTATCAAAATCTCAAAAAATATGCTACATTTGTATCGTATATTAAGAAATACGACAAAATAAGAGAATGATGTATCATATCAAGAAAGACAAGAGACAACTCGATTCGGCTATGCGTCTTATGAAAGGACTGACAGAATGTCTCAAATCCAAGAAAATGTCACAGATTAGTGTCAGCGACTTGTGTAACGCGTCCAATGTCAGCAGATCGACTTTTTACAGGATGTTTGATACGCCTTTGGATTTGTTGGAATATACCAGTGACAGCTATATTTCAAAGGCCATAAATGATTATTCCGAGGAGGTTTTCAAAAGCTCGGAGGATTTTATTCTGTACTCGCTTATGTATTGGAAGAATAATTCCGATATACTTGAGGCTGTGGTCAATTGTGGCCGTATTGATATTATCAAGAAGTCCTTCGAGTCGCACTCGGAGAAAATGGTGCCTATTCTGGAATCTGAGTTTGATGAAGTGGAACTTGAGTATATACAGACGGGGGTTGCAAGTCTTGTCACCGGCCTCTTGACTGTCTGGATCCGGCGCGGGAAGAAAGAGACTCCTGTGCAGTTGTTTGAATTGTATCGGAAGTTCTATTCTCTGTATATGGATTTTCCCTTGCCTGGGTAACGGCAAGAGAGGCAGAGAGAGGGTTTTTTATATTGAGTACGGTTTTTGTATTGTACCGGAATGGCTTTTTAAAACATAATAAAATGAATTACACAAAATTCTTTTCTATTGCCGCAGCAGCATTTTGTGTCTGCGCAATATCTGCGTGCAAGCAGAAGGCAGAAAGCACTCTTTTCCCCGAGGAAAAACTTTATCAGATAACACAGTTTGAGACACAGCCCTTCCTTGGTGAAACATATGTCAACGATTATGATTATGACAAAGGGAACAATTTCCTTGTAGAGCATTACAAAAATCCCGATGGCAATGGTGCCTGCTCAAGTTTCCGTTATGGTGATTTCGCTGCACGCAATCTTGACTGGTTTATCAAGGACTATGCTCTTCTGGTAGTACACACTGCCGCAAATCCCGAGAAACAGCGCTATGCATCAGTCGCCATCGTTTCATCCAATCCCTATGTCAACCGGGAAATGATTGCCGGGGGAGTTGTCAATGACGAGGTGCAGGGGGATGGAGTCGCATTCAGTGATTGGAGGAGCATTTTCCCCGTATTCACCACAGACGGAATCAATGAGATGGGTGTATGCGTCAATACAAACATCGTCCTTCACGAACCGGGCATCAGAGAAGGCTACATTCCCTGCACCGGCAAGCCCGGTCAGAAAAAGACGTCATTTGTGTCTTTGCCCCGCTTTATCCTTGACAATTGTGCCAGCTGTGATGATGCTATCCGCAAATGCGGGGAGCTGAGTCTGGTTCAGGCATACACCGGTCCTCTTGCAGCTGAGGACAGTCATATCCTTGTTTCTGATATGCAGAAGAGCGTTGTGATTGAGTGGATCAACAATGAAATGGTCTATACCGAATACCCCAGGAGCAACAACTTTAGAAGCGAGGAGGGTATGCCGGCCATAATGACCAATTTTTACAACAAACTCGCCTCCAAGCATATTGGCGATAACGGGTCAATCAAGCTTGACGCTTTTCTTCCCGATCATCCCTGGGCGATGGGAGTTGAGCGCTACGAGACTCTCAATGATGGATATGATCAGGTCAACTCCGTTGAAACTGCGGCGGGTCAGATTGAGAAAGTACTTTACTCCAATTTCTACAATATTGACAATAAATGGTATACTGAGAATGGAGGCTCCTGTATTCTGAAAGACAAAGACTGGTATTATCCTGTAAACGGCTCTTATCAAAAGGCTGAAGGCATTCTCGATGCGATTCATAAGACCTATGAGCCTGGCGGATATCAGGAGGGAACTATCAAAGATTATGGTACTTTTGAGGACAGGATGCGGGATCTGGACAAGGGTATCGAAAGTGACAAATGGTACACTGAACTTACCGATGTATTCGATATAAAGAATAAAGAGCTGTATGTTATGCCTCAGGAGGGTTGGTACAAGCACGAATACATAAAGTTCTCGGTTTCCGGAGAATAATATTTGTTTTTTCTTTGAGAAGGGTGACTTGTGGTCGAAATGGCTGTAAGTCACCCTTCTTTTTGTAGTCGTGCGTGCACGAGGCGGCAATAAAATAAAAAATGATTAAATTTGTAAGATTAGGAAAAAAACAACGATAGGCGATGAAAACAACAAAGTCTTACCCACAGTTTCTGGTCGATGTATTGGCCCAATGTAAATCAAATCCTGACAGAATATGTGTCACTGATGCCGAAGGGAGGAATTCCACTTACGGTGATTTTCTGGAGATTGTGGAAAGGACATCCGGCTATCTGAAAGAAAAAGAGATAGGCCCCGGATCATTCGTTGTCATCAATCTTCCCAACTCGATGGAATACTTGGCCGTCGAATATGGAGTCTGGGCTTCCGGCTCTGCCATTTGTCCTGTCAGCCCTTTATATCCCAAGGCAAGGATTGATTTCATTACCCAGCATTGCGAGGCTGCACTTGTGGTTGACTCCCAAATAATTAATGACATCAAGAAAGCTCCAAGGCTCAGCGTGCTGACACCCCGGAGTGATATTGCAGCGATATTTTATACCTCCGGCAGTACCGGAACCCCAAAGGGAGTTGTGCATACATTCGAGTCATTGTCTCACGTTGACAATTTTGAAGAATTTGCCTCTGCCTCCAAGGATGATTGTTTCGGACTTGGTGCACCGCTTTCATTCATAGCCTGTCTGTTTACTGTACCGTATTTGCGAAAAGGCGCTCGGGTGCGTCTGTTCCCACGCACTGTTATGACTGATGCTGCACTCCTTCAGCAAAGTATGGATAATGATGGCATTACTGGAACGTTTCTCAATCCTTCAGCCCTCAGACAGCTTGATTTGAGCTCCAACAAGACACTGAAATTTGTCTTGACAGGGTCGGAACGTGTCTCTAATCTTGCTTCCCAGGGTGACTACAAACTTACTTGCGTATATGGAATGACAGAAACCAGTGCTGTGGTCTGTTTTTACGATATAGACAAAAAGTATGACAATACCCCTGTGGGAAAGCCAACTCAAGACATCCAGCTGAAGATTATGGAGGATGGGGAGATCTGTCTTAGAGGCCCTCTCTCTCCAGGGTATTATAAAGATCCGCAACGCTCCGCTGAGGTCTGGCGGGGAGGATGGTTCCATACAGGAGATCTGGGGCGGGAGCTCCCCGACGGAAATGTGGTATATATCAACCGCAAGGACTGGATGGTCAAGATAAATGGACAGAGAGTCGAGACCGGTGAGATCATTCACGTGATGAAGCAGATGCCCGGTGTGCTGGAAGCTATAGCCAAGGGCTTCACTTCAGCCGATGGCAGACAGTACATTGTTGGGTATTATGAGTCTGACGATTTGATTTCCGACGATGCTCTCAGGGAGTTCCTCGCCCAAAGACTTGCTCCTTATATGATTCCTTCCTATTTTGTGAGAATGAGAGCATTGCCCAGAAACATCAACGGCAAGGTCGATGTCGGCTCGCTCCAGTCACCTTTTGAAATGAGTCACTTTGAGGACAGGGAGATAAAGGCGGCTCAAAATGATGTCCAGAAACAGCTTTGCACCGCATTTGAGACAGCGCTTGGAATCAGTCCAGTCAGCATCGATGATGATTTCTTTACGTTGGGAGGAGACAGTATCCGCGTTATGCAAATGCAGAATCTTTGTCCCGCCTTGAGGCTTTCCTCTGATCTGATATACAGGAACAGGACTGTGGCTGCCATTGCAGAGGCCCTGGAAAAGGAAAAACCTTCAGTTTCCGATACTTCATCGATGACTGATTTTCCTCTCAGCAAGACTCAGGAGGGTATATTTGTAGAGTGTATGCAGCGACAAGGTGAGGCCGCATACAACAATCCTATCTTATATCGCCTCGCTGACGGTATTGACCCTCAGAGGCTTGCAAAAGCTTGCGAAATAGCGGTGAAGGCTCATCCCAATGTATTCGCATCCATCCTTACCGATGAGAATGGAAATCCTGTTCAAAGGAAGAATTCTTCTCAAGATTTCTCCGTCAAAGTGGAGGAAATGAGCGATGTGACATTCGATTCAATGCGCCCCAGTCTGATACTCCCTTTCAATATTCTGAAAGACAGGTTGTTCCGTATCCGGGTGTTTAAGACCGACAGTACCGTATGGCTTTTTACCGATTTTCACCATATCATATTTGACGGATCTTCAAATGTGATCCTTTTGGAGGATATTGAGAAAGCATACAGAGGAGAGGAAGTCCAGAAGGAAACATATACTGGCTTTGATCTCGCCTTTGACGAAAAAACCAGACTGGGCACATCTTTCTTTGAAGATTGTAAACAATGGAATATCAATACTTTCTCTGGCATTGACAATACAACCCTTCCTGACCCTGACCGCTTTTCTGAGACAATTACGTTTGAGAAATTTGAGAAGGACAGCACTATCTCGGCAGAAGCTTTCTTTAAAGCTGCCCTAAACTTCGGTGTCACTGAAAACGTGCTCTCGCTCGGCGCTTTCGGCTATATGCTGGGAGTATGCAGCCACGCTATGACCTCTGCATTCACTACAGTTTACAATGGTCGCAAGTCCTTGGACACTGTAAGGACAATGTCAATGTTGGTCAAGACACTGCCAGTCTTGTGCCGCTGGGATGCCTCCTTGACAATCGGTGAATATCTGCAGAATGTTAAGGACCAACTTGCCGGAAGTATGGCGTATGACCTTTTCTCTTTCTCACAAATATGCGCTTCAACAGCATATGACAGCAGGGTAATCTTTACCTGGCAGGATGAACTTCTGGAGAGGAATACATTCTGCGATCTACCCTGCGAGATGTCTTCGCTTGTGGACAATGCAACAGGAGAGCCATTTGCTGTCCAGCTTTATAAAAAGAACGGTACGTTGTCAATCAGAACCGAATACAGGAGCAATATGTATTCCCGTTCTTACATAGAGAGTTACATTGATTGTTTTGAGAATATCCTACATTCACTTCTGGTTGCATCCAAGGATGATCTGACTTCATCCATTCAACTTGTAGGGGATGGACAGAACAGCGACCTGATTAGGATTGGTACGGGTAAACCGCTGACATTCAATAGAGAAGATACTTTTGTCAGCCTTTTCAAGAAGTGCGTTTCCAAATATCCGGATAACATTGCTGTCGTCGATGAGAATGAAAGAATCACATACCGTCAGCTTGATGAGAGTTCGGACAAGATAGCTTCGTACCTTGTTGGACAGGGAGTGGAAAAGGAGGATTTCGTTGCGCTTATGCTGCCTCGTCTATGGTTCTTCCCTGCATCATACGTAGCTTGTTTCAAATGTGGAGCTGCTTATGTCCCAATTGACTACGAATACCCTCTGGACAGAATCCAATATATGCTGGAGGATTCCGAGGCCAAGATTCTCATCACAACTAAGTCAATATATGAACAAAAATGCAAGGAAGGCAAGATAAATGTCTCAAAGGTTTTGTTCGTAGATCAGATACCCGCTGACATTGCTGTCCTTGATGATCTTGACAGGGCTGAGCCCCAGGGCCTGGCATATATGATTTATACCTCCGGTACTACGGGTAAACCGAAAGGCGTTATGATAGAGCATCATAGCCTTACCAATTTTGTTTATTGGTTCCAGGATCTGCTCCATACCGGCCCGGATACCCGCATTGCGGAGCACACCAGCTTCAGCTTTGACGGCTCGATGTGTGATCTTATGGTCTCTCTGTGTTTCGGATCCGAGCTTCATATTCTGTCCTCATCCATCAGAAAGGATCTGAGCCAGATGTACCGCTATTTCAATGAGAACGGCATCCACGGCTGTACATTTACAACTCAGTTGGGGATTGCGATGCTCAAGATGTATGATCTCAAGCTCAAGTACTTGATTGTCGGCGGCGAGAAATTGACTCCACCCAGCAAGAGCGGTGTACGCCTCATAAATTGTTATGGCCCTACAGAGTTTACCGTAGCATCATCAAGATATGAAGTCGATTTCAACGATATTCCCGACAACATACCTATCGGAAAGGCTGTCCCGAATACCGTTTCCGCAATTGTGGATCCTTTGGGAAGGCTTCTCCCTCGTGGCCTTGTGGGTGAACTGGTCCTTATCGGAAGCCAGCTGTCAAGAGGTTATTGGCATAGGCCTGACATCACCGAACAGCGTTTCAACCCTTGTCCTTTCATCCCCGGAGAAAAGATGTACAGAACAGGAGACCTTGTCAAATGGAATGAGGACGGCGATCTTCTATACTATGGCAGAATCGATACTCAGATCAAGCTCCGCGGGTTCCGTATAGAATTGGGCGAGATAGAGAGTACAATAAATAAATACCCTCTCATCCGACAGGCAGTGGTGGCAGTGAAAGAAATTTCCGGGCTTCAGCATCTTTGTGCATATTATTGTTCGGACAGTGAAATTGACAATACCGACTTGAGAAATTTCCTCTCTGAATCACTGACTGATTATATGGTACCGACAGCTTATGTCCGTCTGGATTCTATGCCGTACACACCTAATGGAAAGGTGGACATACGTAAGCTTCCCCTTCCTGAAATAAAGGCGGAGGAGATTGTCGGCGCTCAAACCCAGCTCGAGCAGCAACTCTTGGATATCACATCCGAATTTCTGGGAAACGATGCTTTCGGCGTGACAACCAATCTGGTATCAATGGGAATGACATCCCTGGGCGCTATCAGTCTTTCTCTTCTCGTTGAGAAAAAACTCGACATAAAGATTTCTTCTGCAAAGATGCTCCAGAACCCCACTATCCGCCAGTGGGCACAATTGCTGGGAGAAGACAAGCCTTCAGATGAAAAGGCCTTCGAGAAACGTGATTATTATCCTCTCACGGACAATCAGACAGGCATTTATATTGATTGGGAACAGCACCGTGACAGTACGCAGTACAATGTCCCGATTTGCTTCGGCTTTGATGGAGTTGATGCCTCATCTTTGGAAAAGGCCGCACAAGCCTTCATCCACGCGCATCCGCATCTGAAGACCAGATTCAAAATTATTGACGGTCAGACTTGTCAGGCCCGCCGGGATTCGGAGAAGATTGAAATCAGTGTCCAGAAGCTCGATTTCCTTCCCGGCAAGTCCTTCTTCCAAAAGAGAGTCAGACCATTTGACCTTTTCGGAGGGCCCTTGTGCCGAATTGAGATATTCGCCTATGAAAATAAGTCCTGGCTGTTTGTTGACGTACATCACATCATTTTTGACGGTACATCCGAAAGCATTTTTGCAACTGAACTTATTCAGGCGCTAAACGGAGGTCAGATTGAAGATGAGAATTATACTGCGTTTGACTACTCATTGTACTATGAGAATTGGAAGAAATCCGAGGAATACGAAAAATCTCAGCAATACTACACATCACTTCTGGACGGTGCGGTCTCTGTAAGCGTCCCTTCCTCGGGAAATGCTGAAGGAAAGGGAATGGGCCGAGTTTGCGCTGAGGTTGAGAGAGAACCTGTGCGCTCTGTATGCCGCTCAGTGGGGGTTACAGAAAATGCATTCTTCCTTACTGCGGTCACGGAAGTTCTGCATAGATTCACACGCGAGAGCAACATTGTAATCCTTACTGTGTCAAACGGGCGGTCACTTTCTGTTCTCGAACGAAGTACCGGTATGTTTGTACAGACGCTTCCCGTGGCAAGCCATTTTACGCCGCGCTCCGTCTCTGAGGCATTGACGGGAATGCACCATCAGGTGGTGGAAACTGTGTCAAGAGACAAATACCCCTTTACAAAGATCGTTGAAAGGAATGGTGTCAGAACCAATATTCTGGTGGCATACCAGGGTGATGTACTGGACACAAATCTTCAGGTTGGAGGTAAAGCTGTCGAAATGACCGCATTAACCTCGGATACTGCAAAAATCCCGGTATCAATCAATATTGTGCCTGGAAAGGAAAGGACCGCTCTTGAGTTTGAATATGACAAATCCCTTTTCTGCGAGTCGGATATCAAGCAGCTTTGTAATGCCGTCAGATCTTTTGCGCAGAATATGGCTGCATCGCCAGTCCAGATGCAACTTGGTTCAATTGCTTGTGTCTCAGCTGATGAAGCATCCAAATTGGTAAAGATAGGAAGCGGCCCGAAAAAGGAAGTGGACAAGAGTAAAACCATTGTAGATCTTTTCCGCTTGAGTGCGGCGAAGTATCCTGACGATATCGCTGTTGTGGATGAAGTCGGCAGTCTGACTTATTCGGAGCTAGACAGGAAGTCCGATGTGCTCTGCGCGTATATTCTATCCAAGGGCGTAAAGAAGGAAGATTTTGTCGGCTTGATGTTCCCCAGAAGAAAAGAGTACACCATCGCCTTTTTGGCTGTATTCAAGAGTGGATGTGCATATCTTCCACTGGATTTTGAGTATCCTGTGGACCGGCTGCAGTATATGCTTGAGGATTCAAAGTCCCGGATTCTGATTACTACCAAGGAAATATACAGGAATAAATCAAAAGAAGGCAGCTTGAATATCGACAATGTCATCTTTATTGATGACATCGATCTTGAGTCACCCTCAATTG
>DCIC01000120.1 GCA_002315825.1 Bacteroidales bacterium UBA1736
TCCCAGAGCCACAAAGCTGGAGAAAGGAAGCAGAATGAAGCTGTGTGTTGGCACGGGTGCGTATGAAGTAAAGGGAAGCACGGAATCGACAGGGGTAAGATTGTGCTGCGATTCGACAATTGTACCATCGCTAGAGGAACCCTGGACACGCTTATCAAGACTGTGCCGGTCAGAGCCAGTTCGGAATTGGATGCTTACGTTAGATGAAAGTGACGGTCAGTGACAGCAAGTGACGGTCAATGACAGCAAGTGACGGTCAGTGACGTGCAACTTGATGAAAGTGGCAGCAAACTCTTGAAAGTTGCTGCCACTTCGCTGTTAATAGACGTCACACGTGGTTCGTCGGATGCTTACGTTCGTCGGAGGCTTACTTTTATGATGACAAGATAGGCATTTTGAAATGATTTTCCTATGCTGAAAAACAATGTATTACGGTTGACGGCTTGCACAAGCTAAAATACCCCTGCCGGTCATTTCGACGAGCAGGGGTAGGTTTCGTCCCTACTAAGTGAATCTCAAATGAGGCCTGTGAGAAGGTGTAAGAACTAGATATCAAATATTGATGCGCCATCTTCAATCTTGACAATACTGTAAGCATAGTATGGATGCTTATTGAGGAGTATGTCAACAATACACTGGATCGTGGAAGTTGCGTGAGAGATATCTTTTTGTGTAGAGAACTTGATTTTGGAATTACTTCCATTATTGCTCAGATTCTTCCAAACCTGATAACCGAAATCCATACCAAGAAAATCATCACATTCAGAATACACAAACCTGATGGAAGACTTCGGTGTCCATCCGGATGTTATCACATCATTTTCGCTATAAGCATTCAACAACGCCTGCATCGGCGGAGTGCTCCTATCAAAAGCGGAAGCATCAGAATTCAGAATGCTCTTATTCATAAGATATTTTGCCGTAGGAAGAAATTCTGCGGTAAACATAATGGAATAAGTATTGTCGTGGAAGAAATCCAAAGGCGTCTGAGACTTAAACCATTCAACCTCATCAGCGCTCATCCCCGCTCCTGCATAATCAAGATATGTGTTCCACTTGTCACCTTTGAAATTAATCAAATCATCAGAAAAGTAATCAGAAAGACTGAAGCCCTCAAAATACTTGTCACCCCAGGTATAATACGAACCCGCAATACAAGTCAAAAGTCCGGCAGTAGCCGATGAGTACATATCCGAGTCAGCAGCCGTATTCAGAATTTTATCTATCACAGCAGTGCAAGACAAGTTGCCCGCACCGATGTAAGTAGAGAGCAAGTTAATCTGATCCGCATAAGCAGAATACTCACTGTCATTTTCAAGCAAATATGGAATAGCCAGTGCCGTCCCGCCACCATTGCTCACACCAACATTCTCGGTATAGAATCCGGACATCATAGACACTCCATCCTGCTGCTTGATAAACTCAAGAGCTGCTCGCTCACAGTCAATTGCCTGCTTAGCTTTCAAAATAAACTCCGCCGGAGTGACATAAATGGCATTTTCTTCTTCTGGATCTCCACCCTGGTAGAAAGGATACACCAAAAGAGCATTATAGATTGTTCTTACGTACAGGTATGTATAATCCTCGCCAAATGAGGTATCCATCTTTGACGTATTGAAAAAGGTATTAAAAAGAGTCACACTCTCAAGATACCTGGGCAGAAAGCCTGACTCATCAGCGAGGTAAGAAACATCTCCGATGAGGACAATCGGTGTCTGAACGCCATTGACGATTGTATGCGAATTATATTTGATACGATAAGTAACAATCTGAAGTTTATCAAAGCCTGAAAGCAGAGAGGCAAAATCAAAGACACCCTCCTGCTTGAGAATTTGTGACTCAAAAAGGTCAATCAAAGAGGTCACAGGCACACTCTTGATTTTGGTCGCAGACACAAGCAATCCGCTCGGGGTATTGTCTTGAGGGTCGGGATCATCCTGGGGATCAGGATCCTCTTGAGGCTGAGGATCTTCCTGCTGCTGTTCTTCCTGCTGCTGTTCTTCTTGAGCTTTATCTTCAACAATCACCTTTTCCTTCTGACAAGAAAAAGACAGAAAGCAAACTGCTGCTACAACCAAAATTAAAGACCGAATTTTCATAATTTATACTTTAGTTTTTGTTTTAAACATTATTTATTATTCACTCCACTCCTGGCCACAAAGGCTGCGACGGCATTACGGTAAGCAATGCTTGCATCAACTCTATCGCACAGTGCGGTATTGAGATCCACCTGCTTCTGCATATAAGAACTCATAGTTTCCATCCCCACAGACAAATTCTTTGAAGAAATCTCAAGAAGATGGCGAGAATGTTCCACTTTCTCATTATTGAGCTGAAGCTCTTCCCAAGCACTTTCAACCTCCACCCAAAGCTGCCTCAGCTGCAATTCGAGCATAGAGGACAAATACTCCCTCTGATTGTCAGCCTTCTGGAGTTGATATTCGATACTCTTCATCTTGACTCCTGCGACACTCCAGTCAGTAAGGGGAATCTTTAGTGTTGCATAAACCAGGCCATTCTGCCGCTGAGTAGAACCGATAAATTTGCCATACCCATACGCTGCACCGACAGCTAGCTGAGGCAGGGCTTCTCCCATAGCCAACTTCTTCTCCAACTGCTTCTGCTCTACAGCAAGACCAAGGAGACGGGCCTCTTCCATTGAATAAACCAAAGCCGCAGGATCCTGATAATACTGTTCAGGAGAAAGACAAGTGTCAAACCTATCCGAAAGCGAAAGATTAAGAGCCTCAGAGGATTTCAATCCCATTGCATTACAGAGATCCATCCGAGCAAGCATTATCCCACCTTTAAGCTTTATTCGTTTTGCCTTCAGGTCGTGCCGGGCCAGACTTACGGATTCAAGCTCGGACTGAGTCATAAGCCCGGAAGCACGTGCAGAAAAAGCATCTTTATACAGGCTGTCAGTCAGAGCAATGCCGCTCTCGACGACTTTCATCTTCTCCTCAAGCGATACGACAAGCAAATACTTTTTCTCGATATCAGTGACAACATCGCGCTTTGCGATAGACTCATTCAGAGAGGCCGCTTCGACTCCAAGAGATGCCAGTTTATTGCTATTTACTATCCTTCCGCCCGCAAAGACAGGCTGAGTCAGATTGACAAAAGTCATATATGCATTACCCAGCGCCTCGTAATACGGCTTTATTCCGAGCATCGGGGCCACAGTCTCAATATAATAATTGAGGTTCATAGCCATATCTGATGTTCCGAGAATATCGGAAGTTCCCAGCTTCAGAAGCGGGTTAAGAGCGTGGAAGCCTCCGGCCATCATACTGACAGAAGGAAAATAATGAGTGAAGGCTTCCTTCTTGAGCATACGGGCCGACAAATAGTCCAGATTTGCATTCTTGACATTGACATTCTCCCCGGAAGCAATGGTAATACATTCCTGAAGTGTCAAAACCAGAGCTGTACTGTCCTTTGATGAACTGATAACCTGACCCGACATATAAACACCAGGGAGCATCAATACAGCACAGAGAACAATCGACCTGAGTGATATTTTAATTTGTGGGCTGTGCATACTTCTTTCCGCTAAACATCAGCCAGTAGGATACCGGCATAATAAGAACAATCAGAACAATCGACAACATAATACC
>DCIC01000054.1:0-17079 GCA_002315825.1 Bacteroidales bacterium UBA1736
GTGGTGCTGGCAGGAGTTGAACCGGCGACACATGGATTTTCAGTCCATTGCTCTACCACCTGAGCTACAGCACCATTTCCCGTTCGGGATTGCAAAGGTATGAATTAATTTTTAGAAACCAAATTTATTCGTAAAAAAACGCATTTCTTGATCTACTCAGAAGTTCCCGGCTATGGTTATTTCACTTTTGAAGGGATGCAGGGAGTGAGCTTGTAGCGGATACGTATGTTTCTGTTTGAAGACTCGTTGATGTCATTCATCATTTTACGGAATATCTTCCCGTGCGGCGAAGTGTCCCGCATCTTATTGAATAAGATGTAGTAATGAATCATCTCGTGAATGATGACATCTTCCAGCTCTCTTTCTTCCAAATTGAAAGCCGTGCTTATCCATATCTTGAACCCTTCGTATCTGACAATCTTCCCGAAAATGTTCCTCTTTGCCTGATAAGTTACCTTGCCGAGATAAGATTTGGCCTTACTCAACTTTACGGGAATCTCAGGAAGTGTCCCGGAGAAATATTGCTTGTTGAACTCAGCCATTTTATCCAGAACGAATGCAATGCTGGGCGTCATATACACTGTCGCGGTCAAGTCTTCAATTGCCTTTGTAAGGGAAAGGGCATCATCCACAATGCATCCGGCACTTGAAAGCTCTTCTCTTCCACGGAATCCCCAGCTTACACCGATTGCAGGAATCGATGCCGCAGCTGCGGTTGCCATATCAATCGCAGAATCTCCCACCATAACAGCCTTGATGTCTTCTCCCGTCAGCTTGCGGGCATTGGCTATGGCCGAGTTGACAATCTCCGGGGATGGCTTCAGAGGCCTTCCGGGGCGATTGCCCAGAATACTTACGAAAGATACTTCTGAAAAGAAATGCCTGACCAGGCTTTCGGTCCCTTCCTGGAATTTATTGGAAGCGACCGCAAATAAATAGCCTCTTTGCCCTAGGCGTTCGAGCATCTCGCTTATCCCGGGATAGGGAGTGGTGTAGGTGGAGATATTGGCGCGGTAGAATTTGAAGAAATCCTCAAGTACCCGATCGATGATATTATTGTCATTACTCAATGCTTGAGGCAAAGCCCGCGAAACGAGATTCCTTACTCCATTGCCTACCATCTTTTTGTATTCGGGCAAGCCGTGGGTAGGGTATCCGTTGGCGGACAATGCCCCGTTGACGGCATTACCAAGGTCTTCGACAGTATTGAGAAGAGTGCCGTCCAGATCGAATATCACAAGTTTTTTCATCGTGGCAAAATTAATCATATTAATATTATATTTGTGGTAAATCAAGTATCAATCTTATGAAGAAAATAATGTCCGCAATTCTTGCAGCTGCCGCCTTGATATCTTGTACGGACAATGATCCTAAGATATTGATTCTGTATTATTCTCAGACAGGCGCTACCGAAGCTGTTGCGAAAGAGATTCACAATCAGACAGGCGCCGATATGCTGCGTTTTGACGTCGCGCAGGTATATGATGGTGATTTTGATGCTACCATTCAAAGATGCCTTCAGGAACAGGCCAGAGGCTTTGTCCCGACTCTGAATCCTATCGATGCTGACCTGAGCGAGTATGATGTGATATTTCTTGGATATCCTATCTGGTTCGGCACATATGCACCTCCTGTCAAGGCCCTGATATCATCCGTTGACCTCTCAGGAAAGAAAATAGTGCCTTTCTGCACCTTCGGAAGCGGCGGCCTTGAGGCAAGCGTCAAAGTGCTGGCAGCAAATCTTGAGAATTGTACAGTCGCACCGGGCTTCGGAATCAGGAAAGCACGAGTGCAGTATGCGGCTGAGGAATTGGACCGTTTCCTTATCGAGAGCGGATACAAAGAGGGTACTCTCGAGCCCCTCGAGCCATATTCTGAGAGCCGGGAGATGACCGAAGAGGAGGTTGCTATCTATCATGAGGCAGTTGATTCGTATCCAATTCCTATTGGAGAACCTGTTTCGGTAGCATCCAGGCCAGTAACCGGTGGCACTGATTATGCTTTTGCCGCCAGATCAGCTGATCCGGAGGGTAATGTGAGAGAGAATATGGTATATGTGATCACCAGAGAAGGGCGCTCTCCCGAATTTACTAGAGTAAACAGATAAGTACCTATTAAAAATAACACAATGAAACGATTACTAACTTGTTTTGCGATTCTTGCACTTCCTCTTTGGATGTCGGCACAGCAGTCGCTCACGGGAGGACAACAGATTGTTTCTCCTCAGATCAATCCAGACAACAGTGTAACCTTCAGATTCAAGGCTCCAAAGGCTGTTGTTGTACAGGTTACTGGTGATTTTCTCGATCCTGTCCCTATGCAGACACAGTACGGCACTTTTGATATGCCCGGTGTGGCGGACCTCAAAGAAGGAGAGAACGGAGTATGGGAATACACCAGCAAGCCTCTTGCCAGCGAGCTCTACAATTACAACTTTATTGTGGACGGCCTTTCAGTGAAGGATCCCAACAACGCATATGTTCAGCGCGACATTGCCAATCTTATGAATTATTTCATCATCGGAGGCGGGAAGGCTGACAATTATATGGTTCAGGATGTACCTCACGGTACGGTTTCCAGAGTATGGTACCATTCTGACATCGTAGGGAAGGACAGAAGAATGGCTGTCTATACACCTGCAGGTTACGAAGAAGGTAAGGGCAAATATCCCGTTCTCTACCTTCTCCACGGTATGGGCGGAGATGAAGAGGCCTGGCTCTGTACAGGACGTACCGCTCAGATTTTGGACAATCTTATCGCTCAGGGCAAGGCCAAGCCTATGATTGTCGTAATGACCAATGGCACGACCCAGCATCAGTCAGCTCCCGGCGAATCAGCTGAGGGAATGTACAAGCCCTACAACTGTGCCGATATGGACGGCGCATTCGAGTTCCATTTCAAGGATGTCATCAAATATGTAGATTCACATTACAGGACTATAGCAAAGAGCTCTTCGAGAGCTGTTGCAGGTCTTTCAATGGGCGGCTTCCATACAATCCATATCTCAGCATATATGCCCGGCACTTTTGACTATATTGGAGCATTCTCGGCCGCCATTTTTGCAAAGGAAGGATCCACTTCACCCGTTTATCAGGATTTCGAAGGACAGCTCGCAAAGCAGTTTGCCTCAAAGCCCCACTACTACATCTATATAGGCAAGACTGATTTCTTGTATCAGAATAATGTCGAATTCCGTAATCTTCTCGACTCAAAGGGCTACAAATACACCTACATCGAGTCCGAAGGCGGACATATTTGGAGGAATTGGAGGGATTATCTCGCTGACTTCTCTCAGAAGCTGTTCAAATAGGCAAGTATCCTGTCGGCGCTCAAATCCGCCGAGCAGTTGTTGTCCATAACGATATCGGCTCCCGCTCTGTAAACAGGCACCCTTTCTTCGTAGAGCTTTTTCATTGCCTCTGCATCTTTGGAAAGCGGTCTGTCCGGAGTGGGAGTCAGATTTTTCAGATCTGTGTCAAGGAAGACAGTCACCCCGTTTCTCTTGAGCATCATAATGTTGTCCGGGTCCATAGCTGCACCGCCTCCTGTTGCTATTATTTGCCCCTGCTGCAGCGAAAGCTCGCTGATAACTTGTTTCTCGATTTCACGGAACGCGCTTTCCCCGTGCAGGGAGAAAAATTCACGGATTGGCATTGCAACTCTTTCGCGGACAATCTCATCAGTGTCCTTGAAGCTCTTGCCGCATATCTTTGCAAGGACTTTCCCGACTGTGGTCTTACCGCAGGATGGCATACCCGTAAGTACGATGTTGATTTTGTCGGTAAGCAGTTGTCTGTAGATACGCTCTGTCTCTGTACTTTCAAAACTTGTGTCACGGAATAACTCCACGGCCTTTACCGCTTGCCCCACAAGCATATACAATCCTCCTTCAGAGGGTATCGACATTGCCTTTGCCTTGCTGACAAGCGTGGTGCTCAAAGGATTGTAGATGCAGTCAAGAACGGCTCGCAGGCGAGGGAAATCCATAAGGTCAATGACTTCTTCGTTGACTCTGGGGTACATCCCGACTGGGGTGCAATTGACAATGATGTTGAAATCCTCATCCAGATCCTCGTACAGAACCTGTCCCTCAGCTTTTATTGTCCTCACACCATTGATGATTTCTTTTGCCCCTTCATTTCGTGCAAATGCTCTGACAGCTTTTGCCGCACCGCCTGCACCCAGAATCAGGACTTTGGCATCTTTGAAACTGACGCCAAGCTTCCCGGCCAATAATTCGAATCCATAATAATCAGTATTGTAACCTGTCAGGACTCCGTTTCTGTTGACAATCGTATTTACTGCACCGATCTGTGCAGCCTCATCACTGATCTTGTCCAGATAGGGGATTACTGCCTCTTTGTAGGGAATGGTGACGTTGATAGCTTTGAATTGTCTGTCTTTCAGAAAGACAGCTAACTGCTCTCGGGGAAGTTCTTTGAGCTCATATATATAATCGGACAGCTTTTCGTGGATTTCCTTTGAAAAGCTGTGGCCAAGATGCTCACCTATCAGTCCGTATTCCATTATCCTTTGAGAAAGTCTGTGCCGAGATGCATAGAAAGAGCATCGCAGATAACGATAGAGACTATGCTGTTTATGACAGGACAGATGCGTCTGATTATCGCCGGGTCGTGTCTTCCTTTTATCTCAAGTGTGGCATTCTCACCGGTCGTGAAATCTACCGTGTCCTGTTTCTGCGCAATGGATGGGGTGGGCTTGACCGCTGTATTGAAGAGGATGGGCATTCCGTTGGAAATGCCTCCGTTGATGCCTCCGCTGTTATTGGTTGTGGTGAAGATTTTTCCGCCCTCCGTTCTGAAGCTGTCATTTGCCTGCGAGCCTCTCATCTGCGCGAAGAGGAAGCCTGCACCGAATTCTATGCCTTTGACTCCTCCCAATGCGAATACGGCTTTGGAAATCATCCCTTCCAGAGAATCGAACCAAGGCTCGCCGATGCCGGCAGGGAGCCCCAAGACAGCTGTCTGGAGTATGCCTCCGATCGAATCGTCCGCTCTTCGGGCATTGTCAATCTCATCTTTCATTTTCTCGGCTGCATTGTCATCTATGACGGGGAAATCCTTGCCTGCCAGAGCTTTGATTTCAGTGTCGATGTCCCGGAATGGCAAGTCCTCGGCTTTGCCGCAGCGAAGAATATGTGTCGAGATATGTATTCCTTTGGTCTGCAGCGCTTTCAGGGTGATTGCTCCTACTGCGGCAATCCCTGCTGTGACTCTTCCGCTGAAATGGCCGCCTCCTCGGTAATCCTGGAAGCCGCAGTATTTCACCTGTGCGGTATAGTCAGCGTGAGAAGGCCTTGGAAGTGTGCGTATCTGCTCATAGTCAGAACTCCTGACATCATTGTTCTCAATAATGATGCAGATCGGAGCTCCGGTAGTGCGGCCGTTGAATATTCCGCTGATTATTCTGAATCTGTCTTCTTCTCTTCTGGAGGTCTCCCCGCTTCCCGAAGGGCGTCTTTTGTTGAGCTGGGTGCGGATGAGCTCTTCATCTGCTTCAATTCCGGGGGCAAGTCCGTCGAGTACGGCACCAACTGCCTCACCGTGGGATTCGCCGAATACTGTCAGTATGACATTTGTGCCAATGCTGTTCTTCATATTTGTCTAATTACTTTGACAAGATAAGCAAATTCTATTATTTTGGCTAAATTTATGGTCTGAAATTGATTTTTATGAAAAAGGCCCTGCTGTTTTTGCTGTTTGCGATTCTTTGCGTTGGATGCAAGCAAAAAGGATTGTACGACAATTTTCCTTTGAAGGATCTTGTAAAGAATGAAATCAGCCCTGTCTGCGTCAATCGCATCGCCCCTGATGCGTTACTCATTGATTTTGGCAAGGATGCATTCGCCCAGTTGAAGCTTGTGTTGAGTTCGGAAGAGGATCGGAGTATTGTGGTGCATTATGGGGAAGCTCTCAAGGAAGGGCGTGTGGATAGGGACCCCGGAGCCACCATCAGGTATTCTTACTATCCGCTCGATATTCAAAAAGGAGAGCACGAATATACCATCGAGTTTGCAGCGGACCCTCGCAATACTGCCACTACCCCTGTAGGCAGCGGAGCTCTTCCTATCCTGATGCCTGAGTATATCGGAGAGGTATATCCTTTCAGGTATTGTGAACTTGAGAATTTTGATGGGGAAGTGCTTGAGGGGACTGTCCAGCTTGCCGTCAATTATCCTTTTGATGAATCGGCCTCTTTTTTTGAGTCTTCCGACACGGTGCTCAATCAAGTATGGGATCTGTGCAAATACAGTATCAAGGCGACCAGTTTCTGTGGTTATTATGTGGATGGTGACCGTGAGCGTATCCCTTATGAGGCGGATGCCCTGATCAATCAATTGTCTCACTATTGTGTTGACAGCGAATATGCTATGGCCCGACGCTCGATAGCTTACCTGATGGAGAATCCGACCTGGCCGACAGAATGGCAACTTGAGATGGTTCTGGCTGCCTGGTATGATTATCTATATACGGGCGACAAGATGCTGATCAGCCGCTATTATGATGTAATCAAGGCAAAGACTCTTCTCGCGCTGACGGAGTCAAACGGATTGATCAGTACGGAGACAGGCAAAGTTACTCCGGAGCTGTGTGCAAGTATCAATTATAGAGGGACTGACCCTATCAAGGATATCGTGGACTGGCCCAGGAGCGGATCTTTCGGTATCGACAAGCTTGAGGCGGGGGAGGCTGACGGTTATGAAATGACTGTGTATAATACTGCGGTCAATGCTCTGCACAATGGGAGTCTGCAGTATGCGGCAAGGATTGCTGAAGCGCTTGGGCACAAAGAAGATGCGTCATCTCTTCGGGAGAGTGCCTCAAAACATAAGGAGGCGTTCAATTCTTTATTGCTCGATAAAGTGAAAGGGGTTTATAAGGATGGCGTAGAGAGTGAGCACAATTCTTTGCACGCCAATATGTTTGCCCTCCTTTTTGGCCTTGTGCCCGAAGCTTATGAGGAGAGCGTCATTGAGTTTATCCGTTCCCGCTCAATGGCCTGCAGCGTGTATGGAGCCCAGTTTCTGCTGGATGCATTATATGAGTATGGTAATGCCGAGTATGCTCTTTCGCTGATGAACTCTACATCTCGCCGCTCCTGGTACAATATGATTCGTTGCGGCTCGACCATCACTATGGAGGCCTGGGATCCGGTATTCAAGTCCAATCTGGACTGGAATCACGCCTGGGGCGCAGCACCTTCCAATATTATCATTAGACATCTGGTGGGAGTGGAACCCTTGAAGCCCGGTTTTTCGAGGGTCAGGATAGAACCTCAGCCTGCAGGGCTTGAATATTTCAAGGCACTCGTCCCTACACCGAAAGGCGGTATCCTTTGTGAGTATCATAAGGATTCTTCTTTCAAACTGTCTCTTCCGGATGGAGTGGAAGCTGAAGTGAAGTTGCCGGTTGGAGAAGACCCTGTCTTCTTGAAAGAAGGGTCTGAGGTTACCTTTTCTTTGAAGTAAATAAATGTTTAAATAATTGAATATATGAAGAGAATACTATTACTTTCTGCCGTACTATTGATTTCCTATACAGCTTTTGCCGGAAAGATTATTACTGACAGTGTTCACAGTAAAATATTGAACTCGGATGTAAAGTTCAATGTTTATCTTCCGAATGGATTTGAAAATACGGACAAGTTGTATCCCGTTGTCTACCTGCTTCACGGATTGAGTGACGACCAGGATGCCTGGAGGGACAAAGGCCGTATGCAACTTGTAGCCGATGAGCTTATTGAGTCGGGAGAAGCTGAAGAGATGGTGATAATTATGCCTGCAGCCGGAGATGCGGACATTCACAATACTCCTTGCGGATATTTTAATGTGAAGGGATGGAATTATGAAGACTTTTTCTTCAATGAGTTTATGCCCGAGGTTGAGAGCCGCTACAGATGCATCTCTGACAAAGGTCATCGTGCCGTTATGGGGCTCTCAATGGGCGGAGGTGGCAGCACTGTCTATTGCCAGCGTCATCCTGAGGTGTTCTCAAGCTGCTATGCTATGAGTGCGTGGCTCTCGAACAAGGATATGGGAGTCAGTTTTGACGAATCGGTAAAGGATAAGTTATTTGATACTTGTATGTCTGTCAATGAGCATTCTCCCTATGATTATCTTCTCAATGCTGACGAGGATGTCATCAGAGGATTGAAAACTGTAGAATGGTTCTTTGACTGCGGCGATGACGACGGACTTCTCCCTCTGTCAGTTGAGCTTCATTTCCTTATGCAGAAGAAGGGTATTAAGCATGAATTCAGAGTTCACAATGGTGCCCACACCTGGGAGTATTGGCATCTTGCTTTACGCGATGCCCTTCCTTTTGCTTCCCGCAATTTTGATTAATGGATAATATCTGCTAATTTCGTAACCATTATGACAGAAAAAGATGCTATAATAGTTGATTTGAATGATTGGACCCTGTCAGGGGGAGGTGCCCAGGGGGACAGTTATTTCCACAAGGAGGATAAGAATCTACTCCTCAAATTGTATAATCCCGGTTATCGTGTCAAAGAAATCATTGACGAGATCGAATTGACGGAAGAGATTATCAGAGCCGGTGTGCCTTGCCCCGCAGTCGGACAGCTCGTCAGCTGCGAAGGGAGATATGGAATTACTTTCAGAAGGATACTTAATAAAGTATCCTATTGTAAGGCTATCTCAAATGAACCTTCCCGTCTGAAGGAGTTTGCAGACAGACTTGCCGATATCGGGAAGGATCTGCATTCACGTTCCAGTGTTGGCTTCAAATTCAAGAGTGCAGCGGATTATTACGAAGATATCTACAATGAACATGACTTCAATCTCGATGAGATTGAAGCAGATTGTATCCGCAAATCACTTGAGATTGTCCGTCGGGATGAGACAAAGACTCTGCTCCACGGAGATTTCCATTATGGGAATGTGATTACGGACGGTGAGAAGGATTATTTCATCGATCTGGGATCATTTACCTACGGCAACTATTTGTTCGACATCTCGATGCTCTATTACTGCACGATTCTTCTTCCCGATCATATTATCGAGGATATGTTTCATATTACAAAGCAGCAGTCAGCCCAGTACTGGGAGCTTTTCAAGGAAAGGTACTTTGGAGCAGATCGTCCATCCGATGAAGAGCTTGAAGTGATGATGGCACCCTATTGTGCTCTCCGCACACTATTTGTCGAGAAAGACCGGGAAAAGATTCCTTATATGTCCTACCTTCGCAAACATTATTATACATTGTTGAAATAGGGCGGTAATGAAAAAAGGATTGGTGACATCTTCCATTTTCGCTGGTATCTGTATTGGGGTGGCCGGTTTTGGATTTCTCGCGGAGAAGTCGGTAGGGATGTTTTTATTTATTTTCGGACTTGCGGCTGTTGTCAGTTACAAGTTGAAGCTTTATACCGGTACGGCCGGGTTTATCTCGGGAGTCAAAGAGCTTGGCAATCTTGGGATTATCCTCGTCGGCAATCTTATCGGCTGTCTTTGCGTGTCGCTTTTGTCACGTTGCAGTGCGATGAATTTGCAACAGACCGCTCAATCTTTGCTTGAGTCCAGGCTTTCTCTCGGATGGTGGAAATGCGGATTCCTGTCCATAGGTTGTGGAATGCTGATGTCAGCTGCCGTTACTTTTGCACGAAGAGGTAAGGAATTCGGCAATTGGATTCCTCTCATTTTTGCTGTGCCTCTGTTTATCCATTGCGGATTTCCTCACTGTGTGGCCGATGCCTTCTATTATATGACTTGCCCGCTCAGTTTTCTTGGCGCTAATTGCATACCTGTTTTCATCTTATATGTGTCAATAGTTGTAGGAAATTTCCTCGGATGCAATATTTGGAGGGTTCTTGTTGATAAGGAAAGTTTTTGATCAGGTGATACGAAAAGCAGACATAGATGACATTCCCTCTATCCGCGGAATGGCCTCAATTGTATTCCCCGAGACATACAAAAGTATAATATCTTCGGAGCAGATAGAATTCATGATGGATATGATGTATTCTGAAGAGAGTATCACCCGTCAGATGAATGAAGATAAGGTTATTTATTATCTTATTGAAGATCAGGGGTATGTATCTTTCTCTCGAGAGGGACGCACTGACGATGGACGGGAGCTTTATCATCTGGACAAATTGTATGTTCTTCCCGCATTTCAGGGACAGGGACTAGGAAGAGAGCTCTTTGAGAAGGTCCTCAGTGAGGTGCGTTCTATTTCTGGGGGGGATTCCAGGATAGAACTCAATGTAAACAGGAAAAATCCTGCTGTATCCTTCTATGAGCGTATGGGTATGACCAAGGCCAGAAGCGGGGATTTCCCTATCGGAAAGGGCTTCTATATGAATGATTATATAATGGCTATCGATTTGTAGTCTATGCGCGGTCCAAAGGCTGATAAGGTTGAGAAGATGTTTGATTCCATAGCCGTTGACTATGATTATCTCAATCATCTTTTTTCTCTTAATATTGACAAGACCTGGCGCCGCCGTGCGCTGAAGCATATTGTGGACCCGCACAAAGTTCAGTCCATTCTGGATGTAGCTTGCGGGACCGGGGATTTCAGTATTGAGATTTCAAAACACGCCAATCCTTCCACTATTGTCCAGGGCCTTGATCTGTCGTCTTCAATGCTCTCCGTGATGTCCACCAAAATTGCATCCCTCGGCCTTCAGGATCGAATTGCCCCAAGGCAGGGGAATTGCGAGGCTATGGATTATGATGACAACTGTTTTGATGTTGTCACAATAGGCTTCGGGATTCGCAATTTTGAGAATCGTGAGAAAGCTCTCAGCGAGATTCTGAGGGTCCTCAAGCCTGGAGGGAAGCTCGTGATTCTGGAGCTGTCCATTCCTTCGATTCCCCTTATCCGTGGATTGTATTTGTTATATTTTCGGCGTATTCTTCCTTTTGTAGGTGGAAAGATTTCAGGAGATGTAGCTGCGTATCGTTATCTGCCCGCATCTGTTATTAATTTTCCGCCAAAGGAGGAGTGGATGGCTGTTATGTCCGGATGCGGATATGATGAAGTGAGTCACAAAGCTTTTTCCTTGGGTATTTGCCGTATGTATGTAGGTAAAAAGCCGTTGCCTGCTTAGTCTTATAGGGACAGAGTGTCTACCAACCCCATCCTCCCGGACCGCCAGGACCTCCCTGTCCACCGCCCCCTTGGGTATTTCCGCCTTCGGAAGTATAAGTCTGTGCTGTGACGGTGCTTGAACTTCCACCGCTTGCGCTGCCTCCAACTGAAAGCAGGCCATTGAAATACGACTCGCCCCCGCTGACCTCAGCCGAGGTCTTGAGCGAATAAGTTTCGCCGCTTACAAGTGAAGGGGATGATAGATACAGTCCGGTGCCGCCGGAAGCCGGAGTCTTGAATGTGAATAATACTTTATCACCATCGCACAGGCTGTATCTGGTGTTCTTGTTCCAGGAAGTGCTGATAATCGGCTGATTGACAGTAGAACCCTTTTCAATGCCGCCAATTGCAATGACATTGCCTCCCAGCAGGTAAAAGTTGTATCTGCTTTCGGTGTTTGCATCAATTGCTACCTCGGGATTGCCACATCCGATTGCAAATACGTTCCCTCCCTGGATAATCAGATTGCCGTTTGCGTCCAGTCCGTCATTCCCGGTCGAATAGGCATATATGACCCCGTCAGAGATGGTCATTGTTGATGCTGAGTTGATTGCATCATCATTGGATGTAGCACTGATACGGCCACCGCTGATAAATATGGTTGACTTTGATTCGATTGCTTCGTGAGAACTTGCACTGACACTGACCTCCGAACCGGAGATTTCTATTTTTCCGTCAAATTTAATTGCTTTCGCTGTGACCGAATTGCTTGAGTCATTGTATCTTCCGCTAGAGCCATAATTGGCGCCTGTAGCCTTCGCTGTCACAGTCCCTCCTTCGAAATAGCCATCTGCATCACCATTGATGCATTTGCATCCTTTGCCACTTGTGGTAACGCTCAAAGCGCCTCCTCTGATGACAAAGAGCTTGTCTGCTTTGATGCCGGCTGCTCCGGTAAGCTCCGAATCGATTTTTCCTGCGGAGGCTTTGTTTGTCAGTGTTATGTTTCCTCCCCCTATGAACACCAGACTGTCAGAGGTAAAACACTTCTTGCCGGTCGCTGTGGATTCAAGAGTGACATTGACATTTCCTCCGGACACGACAATCGCATCTTTTCCTCTCACACCGTGACCTTTTGAGGATGAGACTGTGACGTTTGACCCGGTCAGAAAACGTACGTAATCATCACTGGTGATGCCGGCTTTTCCTATTGCATTCACTTTCAGCGTTCCGCTCCCGGAGAATATGAGCTGACCTTCGCTGAAGACAGCCGCCTTCATATCTTCATCTGCAGTCTCTTCGGGATAATTGCCAGAATTGTTGACGTTGCCGTCAGAGATTGTGTTTGCCCCGCTGATAAGAATGAATGTCCGTTTCTTGCTTTGATTGTTGATGGCTGCACCCTTTGTGTTGGTAAGTGTCAATCCATTAAGCTCGATCGCTTGTTTTTTTGAACTGTATAGAGTGAATGATCCGTCATTTGAGGATCCGCTGAGGATATACTTCACTTTTTTGTCACCCGAATTTGTGGCCTTCACCCTTGCCCCGTCCGTTGTGATTTCCACACCTTCTATTTTTCCGCTGACGGTGGCCCCTGTATTTTTGTATGTGATAGATATGATGCCGTCAAAAGTTGTGTTGGTGATGTTGTCTTCCGATGTGGCTTCGTCATCGATATTGACATTTGCATAACTGGGGTATGTTTCTTCAGGGGTATTTTCTTCCTGATTGGGGTCCTGTCCCTGATTGTTGTTCCAGGGCTCGACATTTTTGGTGCAAGCTGCGCAGATGATGCACAATGCGTACAATAAATACTTTTTCACAATTATAAATGTTTTGTTCGTTTTTATTTTAGTAAAGCGTTGTTTTTACTAAATCAAATAGCGGGCCAAATTTTCGGAGAGGGATAGCATAGACTTTTCCTTTTTTTGTATTTTTGTAAAATACGCGTCAGTTTTTTCATATTTATTGAAATAATAATTTATGGCACAGCAACTTGTTAGAGTATTGGGACTGAAGGAGTCCATCAGTATGACCATAGGAGCCGTCGTAGGTGTCGGTCTTTTTACCTGCGGCTCGTCGCAGGTGGGTATTGTAGGACCTTGGATTATTCTGCTTACTATTGCCGGACTTCTCATATCCATTTGGCCTTGCCTCATTTATGGAGAGATGGGTGCCGCAATGCCTTGTGCCGGAGGTACATACAGCTTTGCCCGAAGGGGAATAGGAAGAGCTGTCGCAAACATCGCTGGATGGAATTATATCATTTCTTCCATTGCGATCGGAGCGGGGGAGTCGCTTGCTTTCGGTAACTACTTTGCGATTCTGCTGCAGGAGTTGGGAATCAATGGGAGTTGGCTTGACCCCAGAGCTGCCGCCATTGTCCTCATCCTTGTATTCATTGTACTCAATTATTTTGGAATCAAACAGTCCGGAAGGGCGCAGACAGGCTTTATCTTCTTCTTCTGGGCTTGTGCAATCAGTTGGTTCCTCTATATGATACCAAAGGTCCACGTAGAGTATTTCGGCGGCATCGCAATGGATTCGCTGCCTCCATTCAGGGAAATGATGTACATTCTCGGTCTTGTCTGGTGGTGCTTTACCGGATTTGAGACGAGTGTCACTATGGGAGGGGAGACCAAGTATCCGCAGTACACGATTCCTCGCGCTCTGAAGATTTCTATCTTCCTTGTGTTTGCTTGCAATGCCTTATTCCAGTGGTTTCTGGTGGGCCTTGTCCCTCACGAGTTCTACGGGACAATCGCTGTTGCTGACGCTCCTTATGCCGAGGGTCTGAGAGCTGCCGGATTTGTCGGTTTTCCTTTGATCCTTCTTTGCATAGGAATCTCAATCGGAGGTGATTTCTCCACTATCAACCCTTGCGTTGCAGCTCCCGCCCGCTATATCTATTCGATGGCTGAGGACAATGCTCTTCCCAAATTCTTTGGGAAAATTCATCCCAAATACAAGGTCCCTCACGTCGCCACTTTGCTTGTGGGAGCGGTAAACGTCGTCCTTATCCTCACCGGATCAATTGCTTACATCGCATCTGTGTCCCTTGTGTCTATGGCATTGTGCTATGTGATAGGATGCTTCTCTTATATCGGCCTCAAGAAGAGGTGGCCTCAGATTGACAGGCCATATAAAGCTCCGCTTGGTACTCTCGGCTCGGTGGTCAGCATTATTGTTATCACATTTGTCATCTCGTTTGCCGACAGAAGTGCGATTCTCACAACTGCGTGCATCACTGTGGTCAGCCTTTTTTATTGGTATCTCTTCTCAAGAAAGAAGGCTCTGCCTTTGCCGACCATTGAGGAAGAGGTGGGAACGTTCAAGGAGCCCAAAGAGGCTAAAATGAAGAAACTCAACAGACAATATCGTATCTGGACCTGGATTGCAGTCATTTCTTCCGTTGTGGCACTCTTGATTTATCTGATCCCGCTTCTGTAACCTTATACAATTCCGGGTATTTCTGTTGATATGAAGCGTATTCTTTTTGTCTGTCACGGCAATATATGCCGCAGCCCTATGGCAGAATTCATCCTCAAGGCTCTTGTTAAGGTCCGGGGGATGGAAGACTTGTACTATATAGAATCCGCTGCGGTCTCTGACGAAGAGTATGGCAATCCGATCTATCCACCCGCAAAAAGATGTCTTTCGCAACACGGTATCAAGTTCGACTCCTCGAAAACTGCCCGAACAATAACAATGGCTGATTACGATAGGTTCGACCGTATCATCTGTATGGATCGCAGCAACCTTCGGTGGCTTTCTGGCATTATCGGAGATGACCCTGAGAAGAAGGTGCATCTGATGATGTCCTATACCGGCAGCGGCCGGGACGTGGCGGACCCCTGGTATTCCGGAGACTTTGAAACCACCTTTCAGGATATCCTTGCAGGGTGCGAGGCGATGCTTGACAATTATGGAGATAACCATTGAAAAGCTCCAACAATGAGACGGGTCGTGTTCCATATTGACGTGAACAGTGCGTTCGTCTCGTGGTCTGCGGTGAAGATACTCTCCGAGGGCGGAAACGACATACGTCTCGTTCCCTCAGTTGTATCGGGAGATCCCGATGATAGGCGCAGCATCGTTACCGCCAAATCCATCCCCTGTAAGCAGTACGGCATCAATACGGCGGAGCCTCTGTCGATGGCTATGCGCAAATGCCCCGGACTCATCGTTGTACGAGGGGACTGGTCTTGGTACAAGAGATGCTCGGATAATTTCATTGCAATCTGCCGGACATATTCGCCGGTGCTTCAACAGTTCAGCATCGATGAGTGTTTCATTGAGATGACTGATCGCCTGAACGGTAGGGATCCGGTCGCGGTCGCGAATGATTTGCGGGATAATATCAAGAAAAGGCTGGGGTTTACCGTCAATGTCGGCATCGGTTCGAACAAGCTCCTCGCTAAGATGGCATCCGACTTCGATAAACCGGATAAGGTGCATACGCTGTGGAGCGAGGAAGTAGAGGAGAAGATGTGGCCACTGCCGGTAAGGGACCTTTTGTGGGTAGGGAAGAAAACGGAAGAGAGGCTCTCTGCATACGGGATTGACACTATCGGCAAACTAGCAAAGCTCGGCCTCGGGTCATTGTCCAGCCTCGTCGGGCAGAAATTCGCTTCCCAGCTGCACGAAAACGCAAATGGTATCGACAATAGTCCAGTTGACACCGAGGAAACGGAGGCGAAAAGCTACAGTGCGGAAAGGACATTCCGAAGTGACATTACTGGCATCCGGGCACTTGATCGGGAGCTTTTCAACGTTGCTGTGGAAGTGGCCCACAGGATACGCCTTGACAGTTTCCTGGCTGGAGGAGTATCTGTTTTTGTGAAGACCAAGGACTTTGAGGTCCATTCCAAACAGTGCTCGCTGCGCCAGCCTACTGATGTCACCGCCCGGATACTGAACGAAGCAAGGGGGATGATTCCATTGGTGTGGGACAGGGTTACGCCGCTTCGTCAGGTGGGACTTGGAGTATTCAAACTGACCCATGACAAGACCGAACAGTTGACGCTCTTTGATGTGGACCCGAAAATGGAATTCTATCGTCAGTGGGACAGAGATTATGACGCTGCAATGGCGCTCAAAGAATCGGACCGTCACCACAGGAGAGGACAAGAGAAGGTGCTCACATTCTCATACGAGAGTGGAGAGCAGGCACTGAGTGCCGCCAAACAATTTGTGAAAGAGAATCGTGACTGCTTCTTTACTCGTCAGATTCTTCCTGATGGAACCGACTGTTTTGAGGTGAAGAACTCCGAAGGGAAGCTTATTGAACGGCATCAGGTAAAATAGTTTTTCTTCATTCATAAATACTTAACAATCTTTACTACTTTTTAATAAACTTAAAATTCCCTATGGAAAAGAAACAAGACTACACAGCTGCGATTATCATAATGTTTGCTCTGTTCTTTATGATTGCATTAGTGACCAATCTCGCCGGTTCTATGGGCGTCATCGTCACAAATCAATTCGGAGCATCCAAAGCCCTCAGCCAGCTTGGCACCTTTGCGACCTTTATCGCATATGCTTGTATGGGTATTCCAGCAGGTCTTATCCTCAAGCGTATGGGCTACAAGTTCACGGCTCTAGCAGCGGTGGCCGTAGGAATCGTGGGTGTTGCAATACAGTTCCTTTCTGCTTTTGTCGAAAGCTTCGGAGTATATATCCTCGGCGCATTCGTTGCCGGATTCTCCTTGTGTATGCTCGACACCGTGGTCAATCCGATGCTCAACACCCTCGGCGGTGGCGGAAAACGCGGCAACCAGCTCATCCAGTTCGGAGCTTCCTGCAACTCTATCGGAGGCACCATTACCCCTATTTTCGTGGGCTGGCTGGTGGGCGGTTCATTGGCAAACGCCACTGTAAAGGCAGTATCTCCCGTAATGATCATAGCAATGGCTATCTTCGCATTTGCATTCGTTATCATCGCCTTGACGAAGATTCCCGAGCCTCATATGGAAACCGCTGAGCAGAAGGCTGCCCGCAA
>DCIC01000054.1:17160-18279 GCA_002315825.1 Bacteroidales bacterium UBA1736
GTCTTTTTCTATGCGGGCATCGAGTTGGGTATTCCCAACACAGCCAACGTTTACTTCTCCCAAAGCGCTCTGGGTCCTGCTGTCACCGGTACATTTGTCGGATTATTCTATGCTTGTATGCTCATAGGCCGTCTTATCGGCACTCCTATCAGCGGCAAGGTTTCAAGCAAGGCGATGCTCGCATTCGCATCTTCCCTTGCAGCAGTAATGATCATTGTTGCTATGTTCATCCCTGAATCAGTTCAGATCACGCTTTCTCAATATACCATTCCTGTAAGCCTTATGCTTATCACCCTAAGCGGTCTCTGCGCCTCAGTTATGTGGGGCTCAATCTTCAACCTTTCTGCTGAAGGTCTCGGTAAATATACTGCACAGGCATCCGGAATCTTCATGACTCTCGTATGCGGAGGGGGTATCATCCCCTTGTTCCAAGGCTGGATTGCTGAACGCGTAGGATCAATCAACAGTTACTGGCTAATCGTTGGATGTCTCTCATTTCTCATATACTATGCCCTCGTGGGCTCCAAGAACGTCAACAAAGATATCCCTACTGAATAATTGCAAAGAAACAATTGGTAATTTTTAATTCGTCTTTTTGATCTGTTTTTCATTTCTAATCAGTCGTGTAGCCCGCTACACTTCTTCTTCGAAGCAAATAACATCCCCAAGAAGGCTCGTCAATCTTTATTCTAAATACCGGGTATTCTTGTGAACACTGACCTCAGAAAGATTCAGGACCAATTTCAAAAGCGGCCCTGAATTTTATACAATTGCTTAAGTGTAAGATGTTCAGTCATTTGTACTGGCGAGATTGACGCGCGAACAATATATAACTTATTGAATATTAATCTTTAAGACATCCAAGAGGAATGATTTTCACCCCATCTTTCCGTGTATACGCCATTTCGCCGCCGGTTAGAATGATGAGCAAATCGGGCTCGCGAAGAGGAACTTGATTTTCTGTTTTGTTATGCTTGCGGACAAGTTCCTTCAGCTCCTTCAAGTGTGTCGCACCTTCTTCAATCTCTCTGTTGCCAAGTTTGCATTCTATCAGTGCATACCGCCCGTCCTCCAAATGGAGTACGATATCGGCTTCAAGGCCATAGCGGTCCCTGTAAT
>DCIC01000058.1:0-3285 GCA_002315825.1 Bacteroidales bacterium UBA1736
AAGTATTCCTCTGTAATCATTGCATCCTGGCAAGAATTCAGCAAAAGCATCTTCTGTTCCGAACAGCATGAGCGCGGCATAATTGTAGCCTTCTATGTTTCCTGTTGAATCCCGCTTGACAAGTCTGCAACTGTCGAGGATTTCCTGGTCATTCATGCTAACCCATGGGTGAGCAGCATTGAAGACAGATACTCTTCTACGGCAGAATTCGAATGTCTGAGGATCGAAATGCCTCATTTGAAGGCCAGGAGCCAACCATTAAAAGAGCAATCTGTCTAAATTATCAAGTTATCATAACATAAATTTTGGATACCATTTTGGTTTCCATTATCTTTGCAGAAAAGAATAATCATATGACTGTTGTAAGCGTTAGAGATTTTAGAGCTAACCAAGGAAAGTATCTTGATTTAGCTGCAAATGGCGAAAGCGTCATTCTGACCTCGAGAAAAGGTCAGTTCAAGATTACCCCAATATCAGAGGATGACAGCGTTGTCAGCAAGAAGGAGTTTTTCGCGCGGATTGATGAAGCCAGAAAGAGTCTGGCAGAAGGCAAAGGTGTGTCGGTATCAGGGAAGGAGGAGTTGGATTCTTTGCTTGCAAGTCTGTAGATGTATACTTTGAAATTCTCTCCTCAGTCGCTTGAGGATTTATCAAGACTTAAGAGATCGGAACCGGCAGCTTTCAAGAAAGCTGGTAAATTATTGGCTGAACTGCAGGAACATCCGCACACAGGTACAGGAAAGCCTGAACTATTGTCTGGAGATCGAGCTGGACAATGGTCCAGACGCATTTCTCAGAAGCATCGTCTTATATATGAGATAGAGGAGACTGTTGTTACTGTAGATGTCCTATCTGCCTATGGGCATTATGAAGACAAGTAATGGACAGGCAATCCATAGATTCGCAGAAATGTACCAGTGCCTCAAAGCACTCCGGCAAGGTTCGATAATCGTCGCCTTGCCCGCACAAAACTATGAGCCGACCTCTTTGAGGCCGGCTCGTTTTGTTGATTTCCTGCTTTGAACGTAGTTGCTTCTCAAGAGATTATTGAGTAATTTTGCGCTGCAATTTCGTAGCTATTCCAAGATTCATATTGGATTGTAGATGAAGGACGGATTCGCAGCCTGGTAGAGCTGTAAACTCCATTGAATCATTAAACACAATCTCAATATGACCCGAAACAACGGAAAGCTGACTTTCACGATTCTCTCCATTTCCCTACTCACTGTAATGGCCGGAGCAGCAATGGCTCCCGCACTTGGCGTGATCAGATCCCATTTTGCAGACCAGAGCAATCTCATGGTCCAACTGATAGTCAGCCTTCCGGCCCTTACCATCATTGTCACAAACCTTTTCTTTCCGCTGCTGTGCCGCTTGATGCGGACAAGGACTCTTGCGGTGCTGGGCTTGTTCATGTATGTCATTTTCGGAGCAGGTGCATTCTTCGCCGACAATATATGGCTTGTTCTGCTGCTAAGAGCCCTTTTGGGCGTAAGTGTCGGCATGATCATGCCTTTGTCAACGGGCCTGTTGGCATACTATTTCCCGCCTGAAGACCAGCCTCGACTGATGGGGTTGGCCGCATTCATGAGCCAGATGGGAGGAGTGATAGCCACTCTACTGAGCGGCCTGCTTGCAAATATCAATTGGAATGCCTCTTTCCTGGTCTATCTGCTCGGACTCCCGGCTCTTGTCCTAGTGGCCGTCAATCTCCCCAATGATCGGTTGCAGTCAGGCTCTCCGAAGATGGATAGGTCTTCATCACTGAAACGCTTCGCTCCATCCGTCATCGGAATGTATCTGCAGATGCTGCTCTTCTTCATATTCCCGACAAATTTTGCCATCACGGCCAGGGCAAACGAGGCACTGACAGGTACTGACATTACGCTTATCATGGTAGGCCTCGATGTAATTGCGGCTGTGATTGGTGTCGTCTTTGGATGGATGATGAAGAACATGGGGCAATCCGTGAAGTACATGGCTCCTTTGACCTTCATGGTTGGATATGCATTGTTTGCCATGGGAACGGAGACTCCGTTGCTGCTTTCAGGAGCCTTCTTTGTTGGCCTCGCCAATGGTATTGGCATGCCATATCTGAACACAATCGCGTCAATGAAAGGTGGCAAGGATGCGGCAACGACAGTGATGCCGCTTATGTCAGCAGCAATGTATCTGGGGCAATTCACATCGCCACTGATAGTGAGCCCGACAAGCGAGGCATTAGGTGGTGGCCTGGCGCCCTATCTGGTTGGCGTTGGCATCGCCATTCTGTTCCTGGTCCAGAGTTATATTTCAAGCATCAAGACGAAGGAATATGTTGACTAGATCTCGTGCTGTCATTCTCTATAGTACAAATGTTCTTGGATAGTAGTCGCTGTAGAATCTGCCCTCAATGGCCGTGAATTTGAGAACGCAGTAGTTAGGATCTGTTACGCCTCCTGGGTAATACTCTGTATCCCCTTCTCTCCAGATCATCTCCTTGCTCTCTGCATCTGTGAGAACTTCCATTGTTCCTTTAAGCATCACCGCCTGGAATCCTTTTTCATCACAAAAATATAGGCTTGCCTTAGGGTTTGCCTTATACTGGGCAACTCTAAGGGAGAATGTGTTTGTTGTGAAGTAGAACACTTTCACGCCTTCTCTCTTTCTAGGAGAAAGCATTGCTTTCATGTATGGATACCCCTGGTCATCAACTGATCCGATATATGTTATTGGGAGGGTATCACAAAGGTGTGCAATAAGCTCAGGGACATGACTGATTCCAGGGGCTGTAAACTCACTGTTTTCACTCACTTCCAGAGTCTTTCTCCATCTTTTAAGACGAGGGAAAGACTGTTTCATCTGACCGATTGCCTCTTCCTTTGTGAGTTTAGTTTCCGAGTCCTTATTGAATTCTCCAACGAATTGAGCGCAATGCTCAATCATCTGTTCCATTGTATAGTCCTGAGTGAAAGCACCGTCTTTGTAGCAGAATATGCAGTAATCCTCATTGATTGAGCCATCCTTTTCCGTTCCCATCTGAGACTTGTCCATGAGTGGCATACCACAGCTCTGGCAGTATTTCATTTCCATATGATCAATTTAGTATTTCGGTTAATGGATGTAAAGGTAATCAAAAAGAAATATTGCCGCATCAAAAAAGCAAGGAACACCTGCAGGTACCGCCTTCACTTCTAATGAAGGCGGCAGCCAGTGCCTCTAATTCCTCGAGTATGGTTCGACATTCGTCAACCTGCCCGCACTTTAAAATGAGCTCAGCCATTCGGTTGGGCTCATTTATTTTTA
>DCIC01000058.1:3368-3904 GCA_002315825.1 Bacteroidales bacterium UBA1736
TATATTGAAACTTTACGTATCTTTGCGATATGGAGAGAAGGATATGTGCATATAGGAACTACTTTACTGACTTCATTGCCTCAATCAAAGAAGTTGAAGCGAGAAAGGTCTTTTATGTTCTTGATATGCTAAAAGTGCAGGAGAGGTTAAGCGAGAAGTTCGTAAAACAGAATGTTGTATTGCTCTTCAATGGATTTACAAAGAAAACTCAAAAGACCCCAAGAAGAGAGATTGATTTGGCAAAACGACTAAAGAAAGAGTACTATGCAGAAAAACGAAAGTAGCATCGTAGATATTGATCAGATGATGAATGAAAGATTCGGAACGGTTGGTTCTGAATCCAGGAATGAGTTTCGGAAAGAAGCTTATAATTATTGTGTAGGGCAACTGATTCTTAAGGCAAGAAAACAGGAGTCCATGACTCAGAGCGAGCTTGCACAAAAGATAGGTGCTACAAAATCCTACATATCACGTATTGAGAAAGGACAGATTGAGCCAGGCGCATGTACTTTCTTGAGAATTATCGAGGCTCTAGG
>DCIC01000136.1:0-3747 GCA_002315825.1 Bacteroidales bacterium UBA1736
AGCGTTGCTTCCGGAAAAAGCCCCGTTTCCCGAAAGCAAAAAAAACAAAAGGGAGAGCCCGCGAAGGATTCTTCTCTATGAAAATCGAGCATGCGACTGACCGGCATGCCACCTAGTCCAGAGCATTCATCTGATTGGAAACATTTCTGAGGACTATCTCGGAAACGGGTTTTTCAATGTTATGCTCATCGGCCAAAGCCTCGAACGACATAACGGAGTCAGTGACCTGTTTTATTATGGAGGCCGCATTCTTTACGTCGTTCTCTTGGGCGACCCTATGAAGCGTATCCCGGCTTACCTCCCTATCGATTCCCCCTACCGTCATCGCATGCCGGTCTGCCCGGAACAAGTTAATCAGATTCACAGTGAATGTTAGATCATACGCCGGGGCCAGTCTCCATTTCCCTTCGCGGGACATGGTGAAGGAGAAGTTTTTGTCATGGTCGTCACATACGCATGCAAGGTAGTTGAACACCATCCTCCGGTAAACCTGCTCGATGTCATGGTACGGAAGCCTGAGTTTCCGGCAGACACGGAAGATTTCCTCATAATCCGCTGTATTGCCATTGAGAGAGTGAAGGGTGACCGCATGAATCTTCCCGCCTCCATCCCTATCGAAACGCCTCGTGAGGAAATGGTTCACACCTCCGACGGGGAGGAGACGACATTCCTTCATGTCGATCCCGCAACCGAGGGCCATCTTATGATAGACATACTCTATTTCAGCGGTAGGCCATGTTTCGGAATCACGGAACTTAAGGATATAGTAGGCGAAACCATCCGGAAGGGCTATCTGTCCCGACCGGACCTCGCCTGTGTTCCAGTTGATGGCGATGACCGCTTTCGGATGCTTGCCACCTGCACTCATGCCAACAGCCATCAGGTCCTTGACTCCAGGCTTGTCCTGAAGATTCAGCTCGGCAGACTCTCTGGTTGCCTCTATCTCTCTTGCGAGTTGATACAGTTCTTCCAGGTCGACTGCATCATCGGCATCGGGCTGGTACTGCTGCGGGACAAATTCGAACCCGCCCATTCCACGGCTTCCAATGAATGAAAGCTTATCTACCGATGTGATGTCGGAACTTCTGAAGTTATGACTCTTGACCCACGAGGCAAATACCTTGTTGCCCCAATCATCAGGAAGGGATCCGCTCAAGAATCGCGGCAGTCCCTCATTCTCCGTAGCTCTCAGAATGTCCGTCATACCAGCACCGACAAAGTACATCGACCGATTGTACGGACCTATCGGGTCAACATCAAATCCCAATGCAGAGTAGTCCCGACTGAATGACACCTTCGAGCCGATCTTTCCGAACCCTCTCTTATATCCTCCCTTCCATTCAAGCAGGCATATTTCATGTCCCCACAGGCGGACACAGACTATATTATCTTTCACCTTCTTTCCTCCTTACACGTTTTTTCTGTCTCTGCCTTGATTTCCTTTCTTCATACAGACTCACATGGATTTCAGGAATAGCTTCCGCAATACCATCAAGCTTCTGGACTGCACGCAGCAGGGAAACGAAGGTATCCAGACGTATAGAGCCTCCTTCACCCTTCTCAAACCGCACGACAGTCATCACGGAAACCCCGCTCTGTTCAGCAACATCCTTCTGGGTCAGCCGTAGGGCTATCCTGTAATCCCGGAAACGTTCTCCCAGCCCCGAGACAATGTCATTGTTTGATCTCTCATATAGATCCGAAATATCCAACTGTTTCATATTTGCAAATATATATATATATTTATAGTTATAGCAAATATTTTACGTTAACTATAAATACATGTTATATTTCACAAAGTCACACTGACAGATTTCATCTGGTCATGAAAATATTAGGGAACCATACGAGATTACCCGAAAGCTCCCATAACTTCCTGTAACTGACTGCTCCCACGAATGAATTCGTGGGGTTCTATCCCAGCACCCCCAACGGGGTGCTTATGGAATACCGGGACAGTCCTTCCCGGAGTATGTTTTCTGCGGCGTTGCCGTCACGGTCGTGATGAGTGCCACATTGTGGACAGGTCCACTCACGGACATTCAAGTTCTTGACCTTGGTGTTCTTGTATCCGCAACTGCCGCAGGTCTGGCTGGATGCAAAGAAACGGTCCACCTCAATCACGGTGTCACACTTGTACTGGAGCATCCGCCTGAACTCGGACCACCCGCAGTCTGCGATGGCCTTTGCAAGATGATGGTTCCTGACCATGCCTTTTACGTTCAGGTTCTCGACACAGACGATGCTGTACTTCGATGCGATTTCGGAACTGACCTTGTTGAGATAGTCTCTGCGCTGGTTGCGGATACGCTCGTGACACTTGGCAACAGCCTGCTTTGCCTTGTACCAGTTCTTTGACTGAGGTCCGTTCTCTCCGATTTTCCTTCCATCATTGTCATAGATGTTTCTACTCCTGTCATACCGTCTTGACATCGTCCGTTGCAATATCCTCAAATGCCGCAGTTCGCCGATGTAACGTTTTTGGTTTTCAAACACCACACCGTCCGAACAGACGGCAAAGGACTTGATGCCGACATCTATGCCGACAGCCTGACCGTTATTGAGCTTATCTCTATCCGGAGCCTCGTACAGAACTGATATGTAGTAACGACCTGTAGTGGTCATGCTGACAGTGTAAGAACGTATCGTGGATTGGTCAATGATCTTGTCTTTGTAGAATTTCACCGAGCCGAGTTTTGGAATGTCGATTCTCCATCTGGAGTAATCAATCCGACAGGGCACGGGTATCCTGAACGCCTCGTTGTTCCCCTTGCGGTGGAACACCGGCCATCCGTTGTGCCCCTTCCATTTATTCTTGAAAGCCTTACCAAGGTCGATGATTGACTGTTGCAGTGCCTGAGATGGCACTTCTTTCAGCCATTCATTCTCCGTCTTGAGCTGAGGCAGACGCTTGATGAGCTCATAGTTGGAGACTTTGTTATCTCGAGCGAATGCAAGGGCATTATTGTACACGAACCGGCAGCAGCCGCAGGTACGGCTGATGAGCGATCGCTGGGTCGAGTTCGGACGCAGTTCGTATTTGATTGCCCTATACATTCTTCTGGTTCTCGATATACTTGCGTATAGTCTCTTCGGATATGCAGCCTATCGTCTCGCAGTAGTATGACCTGGTCCACAGAGTGTTCAGTTGACTCTTCAGATGAGGAAACTCCTCACGCAGAATCTTCGAACTGCGTGCCTTGAGGTTCTTGACTATCAGATGCACCGGCAATGTAGGTGTACCCTTGAGAAACACGTGTACATGGTCAGACATCACCTCCATCGACTGAACCGAACATCCGAGCTCCAGGGCAATGTCTCTGAGAACGGATTTTAACCGTTCATCCACACCATCCACAAGCACCTTCCTGCGGTACTTAGGACACCAGATCAGATGATAGTTTATATTGACGACCGAATTGTTGTTATGAGCAAGTATTTTCATGTCATATATTCGTTATGAGCAAAGGTAACGAATATATTTAAGAATCACTAATATTTCTGCGCTTTCATCCCACGATTGAAATCGTGGGTTTTCCCGCGCCAATCTCATAAATCAAAAAAAGTCTGGACACCCCCAGAAAAGGAGAACCTATTTTTCTTTTCTCTGCCGTAATCTTGCAGTTCCTGTTTCTATCTTTATCATTCCATCCCTGTAAGAAAAAGCCCCTCAATAGGATCGATAAAGGCCGAAATTATTTCAATGCTTCCGTAATTCGGGGAATGAAACTGCTCTTGCGTCCGACT
>DCIC01000136.1:3842-6514 GCA_002315825.1 Bacteroidales bacterium UBA1736
AATGGGATGAGCGAGCGAACATTTTCCGAATCGGAAATGATGCTGAAAAACATCGACACTTCCGTTTCGGACATCACTGCGGGGATAGCGGTGCTCACCCTTTTCAGTAATGTCTCTGCCGGGTAATCGGCACTGGCGCTGACATTAGCGACTGCAAGGTGGACACCTTCTATGATATATTCTTTCATATCCGACTCGAGAATCTGCTTGTCGGTCATACCGTCATAGCAGGAGAGTGCATGCATTATTCCTTTTGCAAGAGCACTGAAGTCGCTTCCTGAAATCTCAAGAAGTTTGGCGACGGCCTGCCTGTCAATGTCAGTGGTAGTCTTCTTTGACAGGGAATCTGTGTCGGCGATAATTCCGGACAACATCAACCCTGCAATCTGTTTAGAAGGGACAATGCCGCAGTCAGCATAGAGATTATAAACAAGGGTGTTTGTAGAAGCGACATTTGCAGTCCTGATATAAATTGGGGATCCCGTCGAAAATGATTCGCTTATTCCGTGATGATCCACCAGACCTACTATCTTTGCATCCGACATTCCTTTCAACGATTGGAGAGGGTCATTGTGATCGACCATCATAAGGGGCTTATCCTTATCTATCGAAATCTGCACTTGCGGATATTTGTAGTTGAATTCGTCCAATATGTATTTCACTCCCTGAGTGGCTTCATTCTGCAATACCGGTTTCGCCTTCATTCCGATCAAGTTCATCAGTTCGCTCATTGCAATAGCGCTGCACACTGCATCAGGATCCTGGCTCTTGTGACCGACAACAGTAATTGTATCCCCAGTGTCCATCATCAGAAGGGCCTTGCGATTCATCAGATAGAGATCGGGCTGAGTCTCTTCTTTGGAATAGGAAGCTACGGTCAAAAGTGCCGCAATAAGAATGAAAAATAGCTTTCTCATATGGTCTGATTTAAATATTCAAACGAACAAAGATAGCGGATTTCCGGCGAACTTTTGACACCTCAAAGGATATTAGTTTCAAAAGAATAAGCACTGAGCGTATCGGCAAACTTTGCTATATTCGGAAAGAGGATCATTATTGAAATCGTGAGAATCCTTTACGAAAGAATGGATATTGTTTCCAAATTCCAATAGCTTTTAATTTCAGACAGTAAAGGGTACTATTATATTCCTAGAACGACTGCGGGTGGTATGCCAAGTTTGCGGCAAATATTTTGAGCCAGTTCAAAGGTCGGATTGCATTTCCCGGAAAGGAGTGCGCTTACCCTTGACTGACTTGTGCCCAACAAAGAGGCAACGTCATTTTGAGAAAGACCTTGTTCAAACATACGTTCTTTTAGGCATTCCTGTAATGTCGGTGTCCCCAAATCAAAGTGTTCGTCAGAATAATCGGCAATAAGATTTGACAGAATGCAGTATTCAATCTTATTAGGATTGTTGTCAGGCATTTCTTCGGTAACGTCATTCACCAATGCCTCAATCCGACTGAGAGCCCACTCATATTGTTCTCTATTTTCAATCTTCGTCATAGTATTGTAACGTCTTTTATCTTATCATATTCGGCGTGCGTTCCAATCCACCTTACAAGGATGGTGTGGTTAAAGAACTTTACGACAACAACCAGCCTGTGATGACCTCCGTGGATATTGAAAACGTAATGCTGGTTTCCTGGCATATCTGCATCGCTAAAAGTTTGGCGGACATCAGCAAAACTGTTCCACTGGCTCTCTTCCACTTTCGCAACCCACTCCTGAAGAGAAGTCTTGCAATCAGGATGTTTTTCAGCATATAACCGCAAAGGTTCTTTCGTAATGATTCTCATATGCCGCAAATATACATATTTATGATAATTTATACAAATAATAGATAGGCGTATCCGAGGAATCGAACCGTCAAAAATGCCGTTTTGAACTTAGGTTTGGGATATTACCAAATATTGGTAACTTTGTAAAAAATTAATCAAATGAAAACAACCTCTGTTGCATTAGGAACATACTTTGACAATTTCATCAGCACCACTATTAAAACAGGCAGATATAACAATGCCAGCGAAGTAGTGCGTGCCGGATTACGCATGCTTGAGGAAAATGAAAGACGAATAACGGAACTCAAGTCAGCAATAGACGAAGGAGAACAAAGTGGTATAGCAGAAGACTTTAATCCCGAGAAGCACCTTCAGTCATTAAAAGCCAACAGGAGAAATGGCTAAATACTTCTTGACGAACAAAGCCGTAGCTGACCTTGATTCTATCTGGGAATACACAGTTGAAGCATGGTCCGAACAACAGGCTGACTCATATTATTCGCAGCTAATTAGCGTATGTAATCAGATTGCGAATGATTCTAGATTTCATGATAGAGAGTACGTTGAAATTCATCAAGGCCTATTCAGCAGGCACTGTAACAAACATCTTATATTTTACCGTATAGTTGCGGACAACATTATTGAAATCGTGAGAATCCTTCACGAAAGAATGGATATTGTTTCCAAATTCCAATAGCTTTTGATTTCAGACAGTAAAGGGTACTATTATATTCCTAGAACGACTGCGGGTGGTATGCAAAGTTTGCGGCAAATATTTTGAGCCAGTTCAAAGGTCGGATTGCATTTCCCGGAAAGGAGTGCGCTTACCCTTGACTGACTTGTGCCCAGCAAAGAGGCAACGTCATTCACCAATGCCTCAATCCGACTGA
>DCIC01000136.1:6563-7454 GCA_002315825.1 Bacteroidales bacterium UBA1736
ATTGTAACGTCTTTTATCTTATCATGAATATTATAAATGTAGGGAGAAATATAAACAAATTAATAAGAAATCATTATTTTTGTCCCAACCAAAACAATTTCCGTTATGAATAAGGAGAAAGAGCTTGAAAGACTGTTGTTCCAGTATAATGAACTCGGAATCAATCAACAGATTGATTACAGCAAATTCTATCTGTATTCAATCATCACTCATTCCACTGCGATTGAAGGTTCGACTGTGACTGAAATTGAAAACCAACTTCTGTTTGATCAGGGTATCTGCGCGGGTGGAAGAACCCTTATTGAGCAATATATGAATCTTGATTTGAAAGCCGCCTACGAAAGATGTATTGAACTTGCAAACAATCATTCTGCAATCACTATTGATATTCTAAGGGAACTTTCATCCCTCACGATGAAGAATACTGGTCAAGTTTATCACACTGAGCTTGGCGACTTCTCATCGGCGAATGGTGATATCAGACTGCTGAATGTCAGTGCCGGGATAGGTGGGACATCCTATATGAGTTTCAATAAAGTTCCGCAGAAACTGAAAGAATTCTGTGAGCAACTGAACAAATCAAGAAAAGAGGCGGGAAAGAAATCTCAGGTTGACCAATATCTATTTAGTTTTGATGCACATTATGACCTTGTGACTATTCACCCTTGGGCAGATGGAAACGGAAGAATGTCACGTCTTCTTATGAATATGATTCAGTTTGAATATGGTCTTGTACCGGCCAAAATAATAAAAGAAGACAAAGAAAGATATATCAAGGCCTTGATTGAAACCAGAGAATATGATGACAAGGAAATCTTCCGGCAATTCATGCTAGATGTCATGATTAAAAATCTGACAAAGGATATACAAACCTTTGCAGATTCCACAGGG
>DCIC01000136.1:7608-11275 GCA_002315825.1 Bacteroidales bacterium UBA1736
TCTGAAATCCGAAGGGATCATCACTCGAGTAGGACCCGACAAAGGTGGTCATTGGGAAGTGGAGAAACATTAAAATTCCCTGCTATTTTCCGCACCCGCCCGAGTTTCAAACACGAAACTATTATAGATAACGAACTATTGGTATCATAAAATTTTATTATTTTTACAAATCGATAGAGCAGTTGGACTGCTAAATTTTTACTCGTCAATACTCGTTATTATGAGAAATAGATCATTTATCAAAATTGCCTTGATTGTATTTTTTGCCGTCATCGGTGCGATGTTTCTTTCTTCTTGTTCCAAGATGGAGATTGAAGATCCTCAAGAAGAGGAAACCGTCATCAGTCACACTCCGGAAGAAAAAGAATTCATCGAGAATTGGGAGAATATGTATATGGTTACCCTCTACAATTCTTCCACAGGTTCCTACACCCGTGTCAACACACCGTGGAATCCGGATGCACGCGTTTCTACCATACCCATTGAGGTTGCCAACGACGTAAAGAAGGCGGACGGTTGGGAAGTTGTATTCAATGCTTTGAGCGATCCCGGCGTAGGGGGCGCAAATTATTTCGGCCTCTACAACTACCGTCTTGGTATATTCAGAATTTTTGCCTATCTCGACAAACCTATCGGTACGGGCAATGAATGTGCATTCGACATTTCAATTGGCCCGGAGACAAGTCCTCTTTCGATGTATCCTTTGTACAACTCCTTGCCATATGCTGTTCCGACAGGGTACAAGAATCTAAACTTGAGTATGGATTTCTTCGGGAAAGGTATGGGCAACACGTTCCGCGTTTACGCTTCCCCCATCAAAATGTATTCCCAATCTACAGAATCCGCAGGATGGACCTGTTTTGATGTAGATATGACCGGTTATAATCCTGATAGGTCAGAATTATGGCCTACCAAGAAGTACTGCCAGATGATCAGTATCAAGGGAGCCAACCGTGACAGAACAACCGTTACGCTTGCCGGTACGGTTTCCGCCAAGACTAGTGGAAAGTTTGTGGAACAAATCCCTGTTCAGCAAATTAGCTCAAGCGGCATCTCCTCTTTCTTTAAAACTTTCGGTGGATATGCTGCGGGAAATATCGGGAAAAACATCTGTGGGTTTTTGGGAAGCCTTTTCAATAGTAAGGCCTTTGCAGAAAACATCATGGCGCTTGGCGCCGTACTCCAGTTGAACGGCAACATCTCTGACAGTATCCGCAAGAAAATCGCCAAGGGAGAATACTCTCCCAAGGAGGTGATGGATGGTATGACGGGAAAACTTGACCTCACCACAACCGGAGAAGTGAATCTGACCGGTTATCTGGCAAAAGATGTTGTCAGCAGTTTCAAACCTCTGCAATTCTCCAATTCCTACGTGCACGTGGACAATCCCTCTTCGCACTTTGGCAATGGAGTCTGGGGCTTGCAGGAAAGTCCTGTCATTTATGTCGTTGACGATGTTATGTTGGGAGAAAAAGATCGCATCAATCTCTTCCGGGCCAAGGGAAGCAAGCAATATGCAAACAAGGATATTGAAAATTATGGGTTGAGAATGATTCAGTTCTTCGATCCGACCAGTGTCCGAGTCAACTTGAATACGAGCATATTTCCTAATCCTGACAGTGTAATGGTTTCGTGCTTCTATGGAGTTTATCCAAACGAGTTGAACGGCCATACGTCACCCTATGTCAAGTTGTTGAATTTGGATCGCCCCGCCGTGACCATATTCAAGGATGAAAACACCGTGGTGTACCGGAGCAATAATCCTGGAAACGACATAAAGTACGAATATCTTCCTGTAAGCAAACTGATGATTAAAGAGATGGGGGAAAAAGAGGAGAATTATAACTCCGATCTGAAACAGGTTGGTTCAAACTTCAAATATTGCGGCCGTATGATAGATGAATACGGCAAACAGTTCATCATTGACCCTCAGGTCTATTTCCCGGTCAAGATAGAATCGAACAAAACCAGTTTGTATGACGGAGAGTGTCCGGATTTCGTCGTCATTGTCACCATTTCTTTCAAGCACAATGACAGATGGTACTACTTTACTGAACGCTATCTGCCTGTCATCAAGAAAATCAACAGGACGGATCTTAAAGTAAAGCGGCAGGAACTGGAAGCATATTCCCTCAAATGCGCCCAACGCGAGCCTGTAAACACGCTTAATAACGACAACTCCATCAACGTATATCATTCTGGTAATCAATATACTGTCTCCAGAGCCACCACAATTCTCAAAGCCATCGAGAAATAAAGTTTCGTTTTCTTAATATATACAACAATGAAGAAATTATATCTAATTTTATTTGCATATATCCTAGTTTTGGGAGTTCTTTCTGTGACCTCGTGCTCCAAGGACAATCCCCACCAAGAGATGGACACTACATTTAAGTCAAACGATCTGGAACTCTTTCAGGAGTATTTTGTAAAAACAGACTCCATTGGTCAGTTTGTCCAGCGTTTCTATGGTGAACCTTTAGACCCTACGGATACTACAAAACTCACCGTTCCGGTAGACAATCTCGAAGAAGCACAGATTCTTTTCCAGAACTGGTGCCAATGTTCTGACAGCATCAAAGCGACAGGCCACAATATGGTTTATTACCCTACCGATGAGAATGGAAAAAAGTTGGGCACCATTACTTTCTCAGTAGCCCAAGGAGAAGAAGCAAAAGTGGCTGATATTACCTTCTCGCCCGACATTAATCTCAAGTATGTGTCTCATATAGTTTTTATCAGGAGAGACTCCTTGCCTGATGAAGGACAGGTCTCTCAATATCACTTTGGCGATTTTGTGCAAAAGGAAACCTTTCTTGACGGTGTAGCGGATTGGGTTTGCATACGTGAAGCCGTACGTGGACGCAAGGGGCTTTTGATATATGTGAGTAACAAGACTATTTATCCTCAATATGGGAAATATGGTTTTGCGTCGGAGGCTGAAGCTATTGAAGTTTCCCGCGTGATGCGGGAAGACTGGGACAATTTTGTAACAATCTTTCAACAGGCCAAGGGCAACCGGCTGAGTGACTATTACTATTGGTCAGATAAAACATGGGGGGTTCCTCTCATTTCATACAAACGTAAGGCAATAGTACTCAAAACAGGAGTTTTTGATCTCTGGGAATGTTGGTGGCGTCAGCCATATTTGCAATATCTGCAGGTGGAAACCTTTGATGTCAAGTAATTATTACTTTATTTATGAAGGCTGTGGTACGCGAGCGTAGAATACCTTTTGAAATCAAAGTAGATTCTGATGATGAGATACGCGGTAATTGATACGAATGTAATCGTATCTGCAATGTACACGCCGAATTTTTGGAAATTATAAGCAAGAAATAAAGTCAATTTTCGCGCCAAAGAACATACGGACGAAGAGTACTACCTGCGCTTCAAATCGTCTTATGTCAAACCCGATGGCTACGACGCTCGGTACTACGGCTTCTCCGTCCGTCCCGTCTCAGATTAATAAAATCAACTTGCCCAAGACCGTAAGGTCTCAGGCAAGTTGACCGAATATGAAAACATTATCTCCCGAGCCACTGAAAGGTTCGGGAGATTTTGTTAAATTCTAGGAAAGGTGTATATTTGCGTCAATTAAAAAGCTAGGATTCGTGATGAAGAGAAAAATTTACAACGATCTTGTACGGTGGAAAACAGAGAAGGC
>DCIC01000136.1:11288-11715 GCA_002315825.1 Bacteroidales bacterium UBA1736
GGCACTACGGCGCTGTTGATTGAAGGAGCGCGCCGTATCGGAAAGAGTTACATCGCTGAGGAGTTTGCCCGAAATGAGTACGAGTCATATATTCTGATTGATTTCAGCAAGGCTCCATCTATTGTAAAAGGCTGGTTTGATGAGTATCTTGAGGATATAGATTCACTTCTTCAAAATATCCAACTCCATTACAAAATACAGTTGGTGCCCAGAAACTCAATTATCATATTTGATGAGATTCAGAAGTGCCCGCGAGCCCGTGAAGCCATTAAGGCCCTTGTTGAAGACCATAGGTTTGATTATCTGGAGACGGGATCGCTTATTTCCATAAAGAAGAATGTCGAAGATATAGTAATTCCGTCCGAGGAGGATGGGATTGATATGTATCCTATGGATTTTGAGGAATTCCTTTGGGCAATGGGTAACG
>DCIC01000136.1:11725-12627 GCA_002315825.1 Bacteroidales bacterium UBA1736
TGATGCCTTATATCAGGAAACAATTCGATTCTTTGAAGCCGATGGGAGAGTTTCATAGAGAGGCTATGAGGTATTTCCGTGAATATCTGATTGTTGGAGGGATGCCACAAGCTGTAGCCAAATATGTGGAGACAAAAGACTTCACCAAGGTAGATGCAATCAAGCGTCAGATACTGCGTCTTTACAGAAACGATATCAAGAAATTTGCTGGTGCAGCAGCGAATAGAGTCGGGGCTATTTATGATGCTATTCCCAGTCAGTTGCAGAAGCACGAAAAAAAATTCACTTTGTCTGCGCTGCGCGACGAAGCTAGGATGAGGGAATACGACGGAGCTTTTTTCTGGCTTGAAGATGCCGGAATAGTCAACATCTGTTACAAATCAACGGCACCAAACATCGGGCTTAAACTCAATGAAGACCGAACGAGTCTGAAATGTTATTATTGTGACACCGGATTGCTGATATCACTCTCGTTCAGCGCACGGGGTATAGTGAGTGACGAGATATATCAGAAATTAATGTTTGATAAACTCGAAATCAATGAAGGAATGCTTGTGGAGAATATTGTCGCTCAAATGCTCAAAGCCTCCGGAAAAGAACTTTTCTTTTATAGCAATTATGACAAAGAACAGGCAGAAAACAGGATGGAAATAGACTTTCTTGTCCAGAAACCTGATGTCACGTCCCGACACAACATCTCCCCTATTGAAGTAAAGAGCGGAACGAACTATACACTGAACTCCCTCAAAAAGATTATCAAGAGTTTCGACCAATACTTAACAACTCCTTACGTTCTTCATACTAAAGATATTGAGCAGAAGGATGGAATAGTATATCTGCCTATTTATATGACCTCTCTTCTGTGATTATACAGCAAAAAATCATGAATATAGAATCTCCCG
>DCIC01000136.1:12694-13308 GCA_002315825.1 Bacteroidales bacterium UBA1736
GTTTCGTGTTTGCAGAGGCGTCGAATTCCCATTTGATTAGAAACATACAATGATATCCGGCACATAGGCAGAACTATGGCCTCAATTTATTATTACAGTGAAAAAGACTATTTGAATTCAGAAGTTATTATTTTATATTTGTTTGAATCATAATCTCTTCGATTTTATGAAATGGCTCTCATCATTCCTTCAATTATACATAGATGGCTTCAAGAATATGACTTGGGGCAAGCCTTTGTGGATTCTGATTATTTTAAAACTCATAATATTATTTGCCGTCCTCCGAGTATTTTTCTTTAAGCCCGTGCTTGGAGGCAAAACTGATGAGCAGAAGAGCGAATACGTGGGAACAATGTTAACCAAAGACCATCAATAAACTATTTCAATATGGATTCAGCATTAATACTATGGTCCAGAGCACAATTTGCGATGACCGCAGCCTATCACTGGCTATTTGTTCCTATGACTTTGGGATTGGGATTGGTGATGGCAATAATGGAGACGCTCTACGTCAAGAAAGGTGGAGAGTTTTGGAAAAAAACAGCCAAATTCTGGCAGAAGATCTTCGGTATCAACTTCGCAGTAGGAGTTGCAACCGGTATTATTCTGGAATT
>DCIC01000136.1:13403-14512 GCA_002315825.1 Bacteroidales bacterium UBA1736
GAGGGTATTTTCGCCTTCTTTATGGAATCCACCTTTATGGCAGTAATGTATTTTGGTTGGAAAAAGGTAAGCAAGGGATTTCACCTTGCAAGTACCTGGCTTACAGCTTGCGGAGCAGCCATCTCTGCTCTATGGATATTGATTGCGAATGGATGGATGCAGCACCCTACTGGTATGGCATTCAATCCCGATACAGTCAGAAACGAAATGGTTGACTTTTGGGCAGTAGCCGGCAACCCTGTTGCAATCAGCAAATTCTTCCACGCAGTTCTCAGTGGCTGGGAAGTTGGCGGTGTCGTAGTAATGGGTATTTGCTGTTGGTACCTGCTGAAAGGACGTGATCTTGAATTTGCAAGAAAGAGTCTTTTAATCGGATCAATTGTCGGCGTAGTCGGAACATTTGGCGTAATGCTGACCGGAGACGCATCTGCTCAACACGTGGCAAAATATCAGCCTATGAAATTGGCTGCAGTCGAAGGCCTTGAGGATGGTGGCAGCAGAGCTCCCTTCTCAATTGTACCCGGAATAGAAATACCAGGAATGCTTTCAATCCTCGCCACTCACAACATTGACGGAATAGTTCCCGGGATTAATGACATTATAAACGGTTATGTTGATAACGAGGGAAATGTAATTCCCTCAGTGGAAGAGAAGATAACTCGTGGAAACATTGCTCTTGACGCATTCCAGCAATATCGAAGCAACGTGGATTCAAATCCTGAAGCCGCAGCTCAAGCAAAAGAAATTCTGGACGAGAATATGGATTATTTCGGCTACGGTTACATCGACTCTCCTGAGGAAATTATTCCGCCTGTCGATATGGTATTCTGGACATTCAGAATTATGATTGGATGCGGATGTCTGTGCCTGCTTGCCCTTCTTCTTTCGCTTTGGTTTGCATACAAAGACAAACTGGCAAATAAAAAGTGGCTATACTGGTTTGGATTCATCTGTATACCCCTGATATATATTGCAGGAGAATGTGGATGGATGACTGCCGAGATAGGAAGACAACCTTGGACAATTCAGGATTTACTGCCACTCAAAGCAGCCGTTTCCGGAATTGAAGCTGCATCTGTAAAGACCACATTCTTCGTATTTGTCATTGT
>DCIC01000136.1:14580-14915 GCA_002315825.1 Bacteroidales bacterium UBA1736
ATTGAAGAACAGAACAATTAATCAGGAGGAACGGATATGATAACTTACGAATTTCTACAAAATTATTGGTGGGTACTGATCTCAATATTAGGTTCGGCCCTTGTCTTTCTTCTATTTGTAAATGGCGGAGGCGCTCAGATATTTTGTTTAGGGAAAAACGAAGAGGAAAGAGCCTTTATCATAAACTCCTGCGGACGCAAATGGGAATTTACGTTTACCACACTTGTCGTATTCGGAGGTGCTTTTTTTGCATCATTCCCCCTGTTCTACAGTACCAGCTTCGGCGGAGCATACTGGGTTTGGATGTTGATTTTATTGATGTTTGTACTCCAAGC
>DCIC01000136.1:14992-16251 GCA_002315825.1 Bacteroidales bacterium UBA1736
ATTTCTAGTCATCAACGGATGGCTTGCACCTTTTCTAATCGGTGCGGCAGTATCGACATTCTTCACAGGTTCCGACTTCTCTGTCAATAAAAACGCTATGGGGTCACTGAACCCTATTATCAGCACCTGGGGCAATGGATGGCACGGTCTTGAGGCACTTGCAAATTGGAAAAACTGGGCATTCGGATTGATGCTTGTCGGGCTATCTCAAACCTGCAGTTTACTATATATGCTCAACAACATTGATGATGCTTCGTTTAATGAAAAAATAAGGAAGAGGCTGATGTTTACCGGACCGGTCTTTGTCGTATTGTTCCTTATTACTGCCGCAAGCATATTTCTTAGCAAGGGGTATGCTGTCGATCCGAACGGAATCGTAACAATGGAGCCATTCAAATATCTTCACAATCTGCTTCAGATGCCTGTCGCATTGATTATGATAATTGCAGGAGTATTACTTGTCTTATTCGGAATCGGGACTGCAATTTTCTCAACTAAACAAAAATGCCGAACAAGAGCGATATGGCCTTTTGGAATAGGTACCGTGCTGGTAGTCTTATCGTTATTCTTCATCATCGGATTTAACGGAACTTCTTTCTACCCCTCAAGCACAGACTTACAGAGCTCACTCACATTGACTAACAGTTGCTCCAGTCCTTTCACACTAAAGACTATGGCTATTGTTTCTCTATTGATACCTTTTGTTCTTGCATATATGATTATTGCCTGGAGAGCAATTGACAAAAAATCCATCACACGAGAGGAACTTCAGGAATCCGAAAACAAATATTAATCCCATACGTTCCTCCGAGGCCTATGGCCGCCTGCATCACGCCGCAGCTTCACTATGGGATGGAGTGGGGAATGCTCCGGCCTTGTGGAGGTGAAATAGCGGGGGCGCCATTTCTGGCTTTTCCGGTCAACACTCACCCTTAATAGACAGCTCTGTAGTGGGTGCTGCTGTCGGCCCAGGCCTCTGGAAAGGGCTCGGTCAACACGAGGTGCCATCTGGCGGCTGACTATCCCTTTGTTTTTGCTCTTTATCAACTTTGATCGGCTCTGGGACTTCTCCCGAAGACTGACTGCTCCCGCGCTGTGGATAAATGGCTTGCAATTGATTAATCCATTTTGGAAAAACGGCAGAATATATCTATTTTCGTATTGGAAAAATGGCGTTAAATTATTTATCAATATGATATCACGCAAGTTAGACTCATTCATTGAGTATTTTTATAAGACGGATAAGAACGCACTCTTTC
>DCIC01000018.1:0-309 GCA_002315825.1 Bacteroidales bacterium UBA1736
AGATACTTTGCGCGATAGCGCACTGGTACTCACACCTTTGCATCAAATACCAACCATTCAGACCCAAAGGAGGTGCTTGAACAGACAAGTATCACGAAAATGGAGCCCCTCAGACCCAAAGGAGGTGCTTGAACAGATAAGTATCACGAAAATGGAATCCCAATCCCGTGGCTATGGCGTAGTACAGTAAGAACTAAAAGAAATCAGCTTCTAAGAAGTTGTTTTGAAATGGTTGCCGAAATTTGTTATATGAAGATTTTTCTTGGATTGTGGTTCCGGAATGAAGGAGCGTAGCCGTAGCTACGTGAC
>DCIC01000018.1:338-2617 GCA_002315825.1 Bacteroidales bacterium UBA1736
TGACGGAATCAGAAGACTGAAAAAGGTTCATAACAAACGAGAGCAATTATTTCAAATCAGCTTCTAAATCAGCAGATGGCAGATAGTATGAATATACCTTATCTTTGAGAACTGTCCGGACTGGAATTGGTGAAGGGAGGTCTGGAAATAATCCACATTGACTTTGTCAATGACTTTACCTGCTTTTACAATGCGGAAGGAAGATTTGGCATTGTTCTGAGTCCTGCGAGCGGAATTGTTAATTCTGCCGCCAGAAGAAATTGATGAGTTTTCGCTTGAAAACCCCGCTGTCCTTATCGGTAAGAGGGCCGTTTGCTTACAGTCATCATATTCGATGTTCCGCTCCCGGGCTGAGCTGATAACCCCAGCTTGTGGTTCGCTGTTACTGCAGTTTCCTTTTGCTTCATTGAAAAATGGAGCTAAAAGTATTCCGAGTAGCAGTACGAAGCGTTTCATATTGGTTCTATATCCGGAAGGCTTAAAAAGAGAGCCACTTGGGAGACTCGAACTCCCGACCTACGCGTTACGAATGCGTTGCTCTACCGGCTGAGCTAAAGTGGCATTAGAGTACAAATATACAAATTATTTGACCAATTCCTATGAGTTGTTTTGAAATGGTTGCCGAAGTTTACCAGTAGAAGATTATTCTTGGGTTTTGATTCCGGAATTAAGGAGCGTAACCGTAGATAGGTGACTGAATAACGGAATCAAAAGACTGAAAAAGATTCATAGAATGCGCAATCAGATGGGCAGAATTACAAATACCAAAGCATCCCAAAGTGAATGGCTGACAATAAGGGCCGGCAGCAATTTGGGATTGAGTCTGTAAATAAAGCCCCAGACTGCACCGGCAACAAGGGCTGCCATCACAAGCATAAAGTTCATAGAAGGCATATGGACAAATCCATAGACCAGAGTCGTAAAAAGAAAAGCGTGGTCTGATGAATATTTCCAACTACCTATCTCATCGGCTATTGTCTTCTGAACAAAACCTCTCCAAAAGAACTCCTCGGCCGGGCCAATGATGAAAAGAAGCAGAAGAGCAATACCCCAGGCAGGGAAACCGCCTTTCATCAAATATACAGCATCAACTTGATGCCTCGCGAAACCGAAAATCTGAGAAGAAATCTTGTCTCCCAGCCAAAACACACCCCACAGCGCAAAGGCAATCCCGACTCCCAACAATATTTGCAGCATCGGCTTGCGGCATCGAAGGCTGGAGAGGATGTCTCCTTTTGTCAAGCTAAGAGCGAGGGTGGTAAGCACAATGGCAGAAAAAGTCATTGTAAGCCAAAAATTGGTCAACCCATAGGTCAGAGGGCTGAACATATAAAACCAAAGGGCTATCGCAACGATGATCGCGTAAATGACTTTATTCATAATAGAGGCTGTTATACTATCGCAGAAATGATGAGTCCTATCGAAAGAAGTCCCGAGAACACGAGCTGGAGCTTTGCCGTAGCTTGGTCGAGGCCTGCCATCGCCACTATCCCCATTTCATTGTAGCGAGAGGCAGCTTTAATGTTTTTCCACGCCGGGACAAATGCTATCAGGCTAATGAGCGCAAAGGGAGAAAGCATCCCCAACGCAACAACGACAATCAAATAGACAAAAGGAATGACCATATATGCCTGGTACAGTCTTGCGGAAACCTTTCCGCCGAGAATCATCGCGAATGATTTCATTCCGGCCTTCTTATCCGTTTCAATGTCAAGCGTGTTGTTTGCGTGAAGCACGGAAACAGTAATAACACCAATCGGCAGTGCCAGAATGAGGGGGCTGTACAATATTTCCCCAGTCAGAACGTAGCCGGCCCCCAACATAATAAGCCAAGAAAAGATGATGAATATGTCAAGATCGCCCAAGGCGTTGTATTTCAGCAAGGAATAAGCGGCGGTAAGCACAACCCCAACCCCACCGATGATAAGCAGATGCCAGCCCGACAAAGCGCAGAGGACAATTCCCACTGCAATACCGACGACAAAAAGGATAATTGCAAAGAATAGATATTCCTTGGGCTCGAATTTCTTGAAAACAAGATTGGGCACCGCAAAAGCATCAGCATTATCCACCCCTGTTTTATAGTCAAAGTAGTCGCTTAATACATTTCCTGCGGAATGTAGAATAACCACCCCTACGAGAGCGAGCACAAGACATATATATGGTTTGATTCCCCCCGGTATGCTACCCTGGCTCAATAGATATGCAAAACTTACTATAATAGGCATAGTGGATACAGGGAAAGACCAAAATCTGGTTGCAACAAACCATTCCTTGAG
>DCIC01000018.1:2743-18469 GCA_002315825.1 Bacteroidales bacterium UBA1736
AGGGAGGAGGCGGAGGATTGGCCGGCGAGGTATCCGGACGAGAAAGCGGACTGGAGGTTGTATCCACCGGTATCGCAATCCAGATCAAGGACTTCCCCACAGAAATACATCCCGGGAACGATACGCGACTCAAGAGTCTTGGGAACCACATCATCGGCCGACACTCCCCCGGCAGTTATCACACAACGCTCATAGCCGACATATCCGGCCAAATCAAAATCCCAGGACTTGAGAGAGGAGGCAATCTCGGTGAGATTGACCCAGACTTTGGTCTCGGTACGGGAACGTCTTTCGAGAGTAAGAATTGATGGATTGCAGGCCTTGAAAGCAGGAATCAACTCCCAAGGCATCAGTTTGCCGAGGAGGATGCGGCATTTTTCTTTTTCGTGGAGCCGCGCGCTCCGAGGATCTTTATCGACCTCAGTCCAAAGCTCTCTGACGCGGACATTGAGATCCTTCAGCGAGACTGCAGGCTTGAAATCAATTGACAGTCTGGCCTTCGAACCATTTATCATTGCCTTGACGGCCTTGCGGCTAAGCTGAAATCCGACGGGGCCTTCGATACCGCCGTCGGTAAAGTCAATGTCACCGAATTCGGTGGCCGCCTGGTTGCCGTCAAGGAAGAGGGACACATTGACATTCTTGAGTTGGATACCGAGAAAGAGCTTGCCAATCTCGGAAAGCGGAGTGCTCCTGTCGATGTGGTATTTGCCGCAGGTGGATATAATCTCATCTGACTTGTACCCCTTGGGCACCAATGCGGTAAGCGAAGGGAAGCAAGGGACGATATGATGGCCTGTCGATTCGGCCCAAATATAACCGTCTCCGGTAGAGCCGGTTACAGGATATGAAAGCCCGCCGGTAGCAATGATGAGCTTTTTGCAGCGCCAAGTGCTGCCGTCACTGCAGTCAATGGCAAAACCATAGGCCTCGCCGGATCCGGCCGAAGCGGATGTCTCTTCAATGCGGACAGACGTGGCTGAGCATTCGGTTATGAGCTTGACTCCGAAACGCTGAGCAGCGCCAACAAGAGTATCGACAACATCAGATGCGTGATAGGATGAAGGATAAGCCCGGTCTCCCCTCTCCACGACTGTATCCATTCCGTATTCATTGAAGAAATCGATTACTTTGGAGGATGGCAGGTTGTAAAAAGACGGCTTGAGGAGTCGGGGGTTGGACTTGATATGGGTGGAGAATTCGTTCCAATCCTTGAGATTGGTGAAGTTGCAGCGGCCTTTGCCCGTGATCATTATTTTGCGTGCGGGACGCGGCATCTTTTCAAGCACTGTCACTTGGGCACTGCTGCCACCGCTGACTAGCGTCTTGGCAGCGGCATAGGCTGCCATAAGGCCGGAGGCGCCGCCGCCGATAATCACGATATCTGATTTCATCCTTATCTAAAGTTGGTCTCGGAAGAGGTAATATTAATTTTCCGGGGGTCCCTAAAATCCGAAGGCCCAGGACCCCTGTCCCAGAGAGCCACGAAAGTCAAGAGGTGCAAAATTCCAAGGTCCCCGGTACAGGGAAATGGGTTATCTGCCGTTTGCGAGGAACTCTACCTGCACGGGGGCTATCTTGCGGTAGCCGTCATCTGTCATATGCAGCTTGTCGGGCAGATAGTATTGGTCGCAATTGAAGATATTGATCCCCTGGAGATTGAATTGGTCGAGAACGGGGATGCAATAGTGGGCGCAGCATTCTTTCTGGGCCTCGATGTAGCGGGCGAAGTTGGATCCTGTCTGGTTGGTCTTCGAAGAGAAGGGGTTGTAGCCGTCCTCTTTGCCGAAGAAGCGCAGCGAGGTGAAGAAGTAAATCTCGGCCTTGGGGTTTTTCTCCAGAAGGGTCTTGATGCAGTAGTTGATGCCGCCGCACTGGGTATCGAGCTTGCTCTCGTCGTAACCGTCAAACTCCGTGTAGTCGGTCCATTGACCGCATTCCCTATTGTTGTTGTAGTCGTTGGTGGAAGCCCAGAGCACATAAACATCGTACACTCCAGCTTCCCGGACCTGCTGCTGGAGGGTGTGGCCCTGAAGCTTTGAGAAGCCGGCGCCGCCCACTCCGTATGTCGTAACCCTGGCATTGAGCATATCCGCCCATAGCTGCTTCGCGCTGTCGGACTCTTTATTGACCGAGAGCGAGCCGCCGAAAACGGCGATGGTCTTGCCGTAGTTTTTGCTGCTTGTGTAGGGGCTGTCAGTCTGGCGTGGTTCCAGTGTTTTCTGGGCCGTTGCACCCAGTGAAAGGAGGAGCGCAAGTGCTCCGACAAGGATTCGTTTCATATTCGGGATTGTTAGATTATTCCTGAGCCTATCATTTCGCCGTCTTCGGCATACCATACTGCAAATTGGCCGGGGGTGATGCCGCGCTGCGGGCAATCGAAATATATGTAGAGGCCGTTTTCTCTCATCAGCAGGGTCGCGTCCTGAAGGGGCTGGCGGTATCGGATGCGCAGTTTGTATCTGCGGCTTTCGCCTGTCTGCATCACCAAGTCCGGACGTATCCAGTGAATGTCGCCTGCCTCTATGCGAAGGCAGCTGCGGAGAAGGCCCTTGTGGGTATGTCCCTCGCCGACGTAGATAATGTTTTTCTGCATATCGGTGGCTATCACGAATACAGGGTCCTTATGCCCTCCGATGCCGAGACCTTTGTGCTGGCCGATGGTGACAAATTGTGCTCCGTCGTGGGTGCCGATTATTTTACCCCAGGGATTGGCTTTGTATCTTGTTTTCTTTTCGTGGTGATTTCTGGACCTGTATGTCTCTGTCTGGAATTGTATCCCGCTATAATCCAATGGCATAGAAAGCTCCCGAAGCTCCTCGTCGCTAAGCGTTTCGGGGGTGGGGGCATTGGAGGGGGTCTGGATGCGGGAGAGAAGCTCCTGCTGGCGGCGGTATTGGCCGTTATCCTCGAAGAATGGGTCGAATACCTCGACCACGTCGCCCTTGACGCTCTTGAGCTTCTGCTGGAGGAAAACCGGGAGGTCCACTTTCCCCACAAAACATATCCCCTGCGAATCCTTTTTGTCCGCAGATGGGAGGTCGGCTTCGGTGGCAATGCGTCTGACTTCAGGCTTGCAGATGTCCCCAATGGGGAACATTGCCCTGCTCAGCTGCTCTTGATTGAGCTGACAGAGGAAATAGCTCTGGTCTTTGTTGGGGTCGCTGCCCGCAAGGATGCGGTAAATGACATTGCCGTCTGGGCCTGTAATACTATCCTTCCGGCAATAGTGACCGGTGGCAACCATATCGGCGCCGAGCCGGCGGGCGGCCTTCAGGAATGCATCAAACTTGATCTCTCTGTTGCAAAGGACGTCAGGATTGGGGGTCCTTCCGTGAGAGTATTCGTCGAACATATAGTCCACGACGCGCTGGCGGTACTCGTTGCTTAAGTCTATGAAATAGAAGGGAATGCCAATTTTGCGTGCGACCATCTCCGCGACAAAGCGGTCCTCTTCCCATTCGCAGTCGCCGTGAAGGGTCCCCTCGGTGTCGTGCCAGTTCTGCATAAACATAGCAAATACGTCATACCCCTGCTGCTTGAGGAGCAGGGCGGCTACGCTGGAGTCAACGCCTCCGGAAAGTCCGACACATATCTTCATACCTTCCGCAAATATACGATACAAAACGATGCATTCTTTCTTTTGTAATGAAAATATTCTTATATTTGCCCTCGGGAAAGTCGTACACGACCAGCTCCCTCTGAACTCCCCCAGGGCAGGAATGCAGCAAGGGTAGGAGGTCGTAGCGGTGCGATGTGCATAGCTTTCCCTTTTTTCGTATAGTGAAACGCCTGCTTGCGAATCAATGTTTATGTGCATCGACGGCAAGATCTCTCAAGAGGCGCTTACAGGGCAGTTTTATGAAGCCTTGGCAGAGCGCTCGGCGTGGCCGGAGATATGGCGCTGACGTCGGATGGAGTGCTTACGTTTGAGGATAAACTTCTGAATCTTTACAGCGGCAATCAATAGGACAGTGATTGCTATCACAAAGATAGTCCAGCTGCTCATCTGGTTACCCTTCACCCGAGCCCACATAGAAATGAGTTTATCGGCATCCGTGCCCCAGTCGTGCATAAGAGCACAACGGTCAATGACACTCCTGTCAGGATACATCGAAGGATTGAGATGAGCCTGGAGAGCCTGCTCACCAAAGAAATAACTGGCATCCACAGTCTGGGGATAAGCCTCTTCATCAGACATAGCTTCCAGAACCTCAGAAGAAGCCACTGCACTCACATAGCCGATATAATCCATATTGCGGACCGCAACATCCGGACGGCAAAGGAAATTGATAAAGAATGTAGCCGCTTTGACATTGCGGGCATACTTAGGGATGACCCACCCGTCAAACCAGACATTGCTTCCATCCATTGGGACCGCATAATCCAGAGGAACACCGGTCTCCCTGGCCTCCATAACGGCCCACACAGCATCACCGCTCCAGGCAAGACTGATCCATCCTCTCTCCTGAGTCATCTGCTCCTTACCGAAATCGGCCTCCCACCCTGCCACTCTGTGACGCATATCAGACATATACTCCTCAAAGAGAGCCACATTTTCGTCAGAAGTGTCAAGCATCAGAGAATCACGATTGACAGTACCTGCGGCAATCTCATCACGGAGAAGATACTGAATAACGGCGCTGTACACATCTCTTGGCGCGTCTTTGATAAAAATCTTGTCAATAAAACGATCGTCCTTGATGACATTCCAGGTGCTCACATCCTCGGGGGACACATATCTCTGATTGTAGGTGAAGCCCGTGGTTCCCCACATATAGGGGACCGTGTAATCATTGGCATCCTTGCCGTATCCGTCCACCATTGAGAGAAACTTCTTGATGATGGGGGCAAGGTTTTCATACATATAGTTTGGGGTGTCCCCAAGAAGGGATGCATCGATAGGCAGTACTAGATCAGCGCGCAGCATTCTCTCGATGATGTAGTCGGAAGGACATACGATATCGTAATCTTCGTGACCCTTCTCAATCTTGGAAAGCATAGTCTCATTGATATCGAAGGTCTGATACACCACGGATACTTCCTCACCGGTCTGCTCGAGATACCACTGCTCAAACTCCGAGATAAGGTCTTCGTCAATATAGTCGCCCCAGTTGTAAACCTTCAGAAGCGTTCCCCGGTCCTCAGAACAGGAAAGGACAGAGAGCATCACAGTCAAAAACAGCAAAAATCTTTTCATCGGCCAAGTTTTTTAGTCGCAAGACGAGAGCTGCGGACATTCAACACTATCAAAAGGACAAGCACAAGAAGGAACATCAATGTCATCAAAGGACGCAGTTCGGGAGTAAGACCGCCTTTTCTGGCGTCGGCATAGATGTATGTGGACAGAGTCTCCAGACCGATGGTACCGCGGGTAAAGAAAGTCACGGCAAAATCATCCAGACTCATAGTGAAGGCCAGAATAAAGCCGCTGATCATTCCCGGCTTGAGCTCGGGCACCATAACCTTCCAGAATGCCTGCACTGGGGTAGCCCCCATATCAAGCGCGGCCTCATAGATACTTGGATTCATCTGTTGGAGCTTGGGCATCACGCTTAGCACCACATACGGGGTACAGAAGGTGATATGAGCCAGAATCACAGTAGCATAGCCCTGGGTTACGTGAAGGAACACAAATAGCAGGAATATGGAGACTCCGGTGATGATATCCGGATTGATCATCGGGATATTGTTGAGGTACTGGATAGCCTGGCGCTTGCGACCGCGCAGATTGAAAATGCCGATTGCAGAGACTGTACCCAGGAACATTGACACAAAAGCCGCGACAAGAGCTATCACAAGTGTGTTCTCAACGGCCCCGAGAAGGGACTCACGGCCGGGATTCTCATTGGAAAACAGTCCGGTGTACAGACGGGTGGAGAAACCCGTCCAGGTGCCGAGCACTTTGGACTCAGTAAAGGAGAATACGCCGATGAAAAAGATTGGGGCATACAGCACCAGAAGGATGATGGCAATGTAGAATCTTGCGAAGAACTTTTTCATTTGCGGGGCCCCTCCGTGGCCACTTCCTCATCTTCGGCAATAAACTTGGTGATACCGATGATAAGCAGCATCACAAAAGCCAGAGCGGCTCCATAGTTCCACATCGAAGAATTGATATTCTCCTGAATGATGGTACCGAATAGTTTTATCTTGTTGTTGGTAAGGAATTCTGATATAGCGAAGGTGCTCACAGTAGGCATAAAAACCATAAGTACACCGCTCCATACGCCCGGCATACTCAAAGGCAGAGTGACCTTGAAAAAGACCTTGACAGGGGATGCTCCGAGATCCTGTGCGGCTTCGGAATATGACTTGTCCATCTTTGAGAGTATGTTGTAGATAGGATATATCATAAACGGAAGATAGTCGTACACCATACCGAAGAGCAGCGTCCCCTTCCCGAGATTGACACCCAGCATACTGAAAAGCTCAGCTGTCGCAAGGGTGCGCATAAGGGCGTTGATCCACATCGGGAGGATAAAAAGGACGACCGTCACCGCAGACTTGTTATATTCTTTGTTTGCAAGTATCCAGGCAAGAGGATAACCGAGCAGGATACAGATTACCGTGTTCTCAATCGCCACTTCAATAGAGAGTGCGAAGGTCGCAAGAGAGTCCGAATCTGAAAAGAAACGCAGAATATTGGCGAAGGTGAAATGCCCCTGCCCATCCTGGAATGCATAGAACAGCACCAGCAAGAGCGGCATCACCACAAAGATGACGAGGAAAATGAAGTACGGGAGACTCCAGGTCGATCTGTTATTCATCGCAGGCAGTGATAATTATATCCTCGGGAGCTATGTTGATACCGACAAGGTCGCCCTTGTCATATACATCGTTTGTATCGACATAGACAGATGTTTGTCCACGCTTGTACACCTTGAGATGATAGTGGTCACCCTTATAGATAATGAAGCGGACCTTTCCTTCAGGCTTTCCGTCCTGACAATAGTCAAGAAGATCCACCTTGTCGAAGGCTACGTGTGCTGTCACCTTGTCATCAGGCTTGAATCTTTCGGGTACCGTACATTCAAACTCGCTTCCAAGGAAGCTAACGTGCTGAGAGTCGATCACTACTGCATCGAAGGTATTCTCCATCTTATACTTGTGCATCACCTGAATGTCCTGGGGCTTGATAATCAGTCCCACTGTGGACCCGGGTTCGAAGGCATTGTAGTCCTGGATCATCAGCTCATAGCCATTGTCACTGTCCACAAACATCTCATAATGAACGCCCTTAAAAGTGCAGGACTTGACTACTCCTGTAAATTGAACGCTCTCCAGCTTATTGACAATATAGATGTCCTCGGGGCGGATGACTATATCCACCGGCTCATTCTCAGCGAAACCCTCATCCACACAATCGAAATCGTGTCCGATGAAGTTCACCTTCCGGTCCTGAATCATAGTACCGTCAAGGATATTGGACGCACCGATAAAGTCTGCCACGAACGAGTTGCAGGGCTCATTGTATATGTCCTCAGGGGTGCCTATCTGCTGAATTTTTCCTTCGTTCATCACGATGACAGTGTCGGAAAGCGTAATGGCCTCCTCCTGATCGTGGGTCACGTTGATGAAGGTCAAGCCCAACTTCTTGTGCATCTCCTTGAGCTCCATCTGCATATCCTTGCGCATCTTGTAGTCAAGTGCGCTGAGAGGCTCGTCGAGAAGAAGCACCTGAGGCGAATTGGCAAGAGCCCGCGCGATAGCGACTCTCTGCTGTTGGCCGCCGGAAAGAGAATTGACATCTCTCTCCTCGTAGTCAGTAAGGCTCACCAGCTTGAGCAGGCGCCGAACTTTATTGTCGATTTCCTCCTCGGACTTTTTCTGAAGTTTCATTCCGAAGGCAATGTTCTCATAGACATTGAGATGAGGGAAAAGAGCGTAACGCTGGAACACCATATTGAGCGGCCTCTTATATGGTGGCATTGAGGTAATGTCCTTACCGCCAAGACTTACCGTACCGGAATCAGCCTGGACAAGACCTGCGATAATCCTCAGAAGCGTGGTCTTGCCACAGCCCGAGGGTCCCACGATAGTGATGAATTCGCCTTTGCGAATATCCAGATTGATGTCATCAAGGACATTCCCGCGCCCGTATGACTTCGAAACATGTTCGATTTTGATAATGGTTTCAGCCATTTCCAACAGATTAGAGAGGTTTGATAATGGTCGGAGCCATTATTATCGGATATGGATCAAGAGATTGTAACGTATGCCGGCGTTGAAATTGAGAACGTCGGTGACCCCGTCATATACAAAAGAGGCGAAGAGCCTCATACGGTCTGACTCCTTGAGGGGATAATAGTCTGCGTCAACACCTACTCTGAAGCCCTTGAGGATATCCTCTTCGGGGCCGAGGTCCACGGATGCGTATGAGGCTTTCAGTTTCCAGCTCCACTTGTCGGATGGGGTGTATTGGCATTTTGCCATTATGGTGTTGCCGCAGTAGGTATTCCAGTCAAGGTCCAATGTTAGATAATCGTTGATGGTAAATCTATTACCGAGGGTGATGAGAATATCGTTTCTATCGAGTCCCTGTATGTAACTGACGCCCCATTTGTTGGAGAACCATCCGTACTGTCCGTCCCAGCGGGCAGACCACTGCCAGAGGTTGCTGGCGAAGGGACGCTCTCCGTATGGAGATGTAGTCATCTGGGCCGATAGTGTGGTGTTTTCAGAGTTGAATGTGTATGCCGCTTTTATGCCCCACTGGTAAGCGGGCAGAGAATTCCAAAGCGCACTGGTGAATGAATAGTGGACATCCCAGTCCCAGTCTTCATACTCGAATGTACCGGCATTGAGCATATCCTTGCCTACCGTAAAATCCCAGTTGGAGAAGCTGAAGGTCATATTGCAGAAGTCAAGCCAGTTGGTTGTGTCCGACCTTCCGAGGCTGGTATATGGCCATCCGTAATCACCACCGGCGTGTATCCAATGGTTGATCACAATATAGGAGAAATGCTCCGTCTTGCGACCTTCAAAGACTGTGTATAACGCGGAATTGGCGTGGGAAAAACTGAGTTTGTTGGGACTCAAAGAATAATAAGGGTTGAGATCCAAGCGCCCTATTACAGAAATATCTGAATAGTTGTAATCTTCTTCCTGATTATCCTGCGCGAAGGCAGGGAATGCAATGAATAAAATTGCAGCAAACAGAAACAGTTTTTTCATTCTCCCAAGCTAAAGCATAAAAATGTGTTAAATTAAATCGTGGCGAAATTAGTCAATAATTTTGATATCCAAACGGTTTGTATGGAAAATTTGTAGATATTTCAAAAGGCCTTAATCAACAGGATTAACGCTCCGAAACATTTTGCGCACAGCGGATGCCATCGATTGCGCTGGACACGATCCCACCGGCATATCCAGCCCCCTCCCCACAAGGGTAAAGTCCCGGCATACCGACAGCTTCAAGTGTCTGAGGGTCACGGACAATACGGACAGCAGAGGAGGTGCGGGACTCTACCCCCAAAAGCAGAGCGTCGGGAGAGAAGTATCCACGCAGATTCCGCTCCACAAGAGGGAACGCTTTCTTCAGCCTCCCACTCACGTGCGAGGGCAACAGAGTGTGAAGAGGCGAAGGTATCGCCCCAGGAAAATAAGAAGTCTGAGGCAGACTGGAGGAAATCCTTCCCTTGCAAAAATCCGTCATCCTCTGAGCGGGCGCAGCCATCGGATGAGAAGTCCTCAGAAACATTGCTCTTTCAATATCTCTCTGCCAATCCATCAGCGAGAAGCAGCCTGCACTCAAGTAGGAGGAGGGCACATCTTCGGGCTCAATCTGAACGACGACCCCGGCATTGGCCCATCTGGAACTGCGCGCTGAATTGGACATCCCGTTGAGAACCACAGTCTGAGGTTCCGTGGACGAGGGCACCAGAATGCCACCAGGGCACATACAAAAGGAGAACACTCCCCTGCCGTCAACCTGCTGGACAAAGGAATATTCAGCGGCGGGAAGACCAGGAACCCTTCCGCGCTTGTATCTTGCGCGGTCAATCAGGCTCTGAGGGTGCTCAACCCTGACCCCGAGGGCGAAGCCCTTGGCTTCCAATTTTACGGATTTGCCCAGAAGCATTTCATACACCCCCCGGGCGGAATGCCCCGTTGCCAGGATGATGCTCTCCGCCTTGAAGCACTTACCGTCGCGGGCGGTCAATTCGAAGGCGCCTTTCTCCCCGCTGATATCGACGATGCAGGTGTCGAAATGGTATTCGCCGCCGTGAGAAACGATGCATTTGCGAATATTCTCGCAGATTGCGGGCAATTTGTCGCTGCCGATGTGGGGGTGGGCGTCAATAAGGATCGAGGCGGACGCTCCGAAGCGCACGAGTTGATGAAGCACTTCGCGGATGTCGCCGCGCTTGGAGGAGCGGGTGAAGAGCTTGCCATCGGAGAATGCACCGGCTCCGCCCTCGCCGAAGCAGTAGTTGGAATCAGGATTGATCTCCCCCGTCCTTGAGAGGCGCGCCATATCTGTCTTGCGGGCGTGGACGTCCTTGCCGCGCTCCAGAATGATAGGCTTGTATCCGAGGGTGAGGAGCTTGAGAGCCGCAAACATTCCCGCGGGCCCGGCTCCCACGACGGCCACGGGCCGAGCGTTGAAAACATCCTTGTACTCAGGAAGAGAGTATGGCTCGTATCTGTCTTCAGGAGAATAGACTTCTACCCTGTAGCGGTACAGAGGCTCGCCGCGGGCGTCAAGTGAGCGTTTTGTCACTACGCACTGTCTCCCGCCATTGCGACGGGATGTCAGAGCCTCGACTTCCTGTGCGGAAGGAGCTGATGCGGCCGGAAATGCGAGTTCGATTTCTTCCATCAGAAATCCGCCATTCTTGATACCGGCGCGATGTCAAGAGGGCAGCGCTCTCCGGCGCGGTAGTGGAAATATCCGGCAATGGCAATCATTGCGGCATTGTCGGTAGTGAATTTGAATTCGGGAAGATAGGTCTCCCAGCCGCGCTTCCGCCCCTCCTGAGTGATGCGGTCCCGGAGCCCGCTGTTGGCGGAGACTCCTCCTCCGATGGCAATCTGGGTGATGCCTGTCTGCTTTGCAGCCTTGATGAGCTTGTTCATCAGTATGTCTATCAATGCTTTCTGGAATGAAGCGCAGATATCGGCCTTGTTCTTCTCCATAAATTCGGGATCCTTGGCAATCTCGTCCCTGACAAAATACAGCAGTGAGGTCTTGATGCCGCTGAAACTGTAATCCAGACCAGGAATATTGGGCTTTGCAAATTGGAATCTGTTTTCATCCCCCTCTTTGGCGAGCCTGTCGATGATGGGGCCGCCGGGATAGCCCAGGCCCATCATCTTGGAGCATTTGTCGAAAGCCTCGCCCACCGCGTCGTCGATGGTCTGGCCCAGTATCTCAAAATCCAGGGGGCTGTTGACCTTGACTATCTGAGAGTTGCCTCCCGACACAAGAAGACATAGGAAGGGAAAGGAGGGCTGGCGGACGGGGACATCTTTCTGCTTTACGAAGCCGGCAAGGATATGTCCCTGAAGGTGATTGACCATCACGAGAGGAATACCCAGAGAGACCGCCATAGTCTTGGCGAATGAGGTGCCCACAAGAAGGGAGCCCAACAGCCCCGGGCCGCGGGTGAATGCGATGGCCGTGAGATCTTCCTTTCTGACTCCGGCACGCGAAAGAGCCTCGCTGACGACGGGCACGATATTGAGCTCGTGGGCTCTGGATGCAAGCTCCGGAACCACTCCACCATATTGTCTGTGAACATCTTGACTGGCAATGACGTTGGACAGGAGCCAGCCGTCCGAGATGACGGCCGCAGAGGTGTCGTCACAAGATGATTCTATTCCTAAAATTATGTCTGCCATAGCACCGCAAAGTTAACATATAATTCGCTATATTTGCTCAATTATATTAATGTATAAACCTTATGCGAAAACTTATGGCAACAGCGGGAGTGATTCTCGCACTAATTTGTTCTTGTACAATGAAAAATCCACTTCTTGAAGAGTCGTCACTCCCCTATGGAGCACCACAGTTCGACAAAATAAAGACAGAGCACTACCTTCCCGCCTTCACCGAGGCGATAGACGAGGCAAAAGCTGAAATCGACGAGATAACCCTCAACCCCGAGCCCCCTACATTCGCCAACACAATCGAGGCGATGGAGTTCGGCGGCGAGAAGCTCAACAAAGTATCGTCCATTTTCTACAACCTGATGGAGGCCGACACCAACGAGGAGCTTCAGAATCTCGCGGAGCAGATATCCCCTATGATGACCGATTTCTCGATGTATGTATCTCTCAATGAGAAGCTTTTCGAGAGGGTCAATGCTATCTGGGAGCAGAGACAGAGTCTCGGTCTGGAAAAGGACCAGATGCGTCTGCTCGAAAAGAGCTACAAGGGATTCGTCCGTTCGGGAGCCAAACTCAGCGATGAAGACAAGAAGACCTTCAGCAAGCTCAACGAGGAGATATCTCTCCTTCAGCTCCAATTCAGCAAGAATTCGCTCGCAGCGAAGAATGCTTTCGAGCTCAACCTGACAGACGAGGCCGACCTCGAAGGTCTCCCCCAGTTTGTCCGCGACCTCGGTGCGCAGACTGCAAAGGAGAAGGGTGAGCAGGGCTGGACCTACACTCTGAGCGCTCCCAGTTATGGTCCTTTCATCAAATACAGCTCAAGACGCGACCTCAGGGAGAAAATCTACAGGGCATACAATACAACCGCCACCACAGGAGAATATGACAACACAGAGCTCTGCAAGCAGATAGTGCAGAAGCGTCTTCAGGTGGCAAATCTGCTCGGATATAAGAATTATGCCGACTACGTGGTGGAAGAGCGTATGGTGGGCAGCACTGAGAATGTGTTCAAGTTCCTGGATGAGCTTTTCGTTCCTTCTATGGCCGCAGCCGAGAAGGAAGTGGCAGAGCTCTATGATTATGCAAAGGCCAATGGATTTGAGGATTCCTCCCTCAAGGCCTGGGATTTCAGCTGGTGGACAGAGAAATACAGAGATGCGAAATACTCGCTCAGTGATGAGATGCTCAAGCCATATTTCCAGCTGGAGAATTGCATAGACGCTGTATTCGGGCTCGCCACCACTCTCTACGGCATCACATTCGAGGAGTGTCCCGATATCCCCGGATATCACAAGGATGTAAAGGTGTATGACGTAAAGGACGAGCAGGGCAAGCACCTGGCATTGTTCTATTGCGATTTCTTCCCCCGCGAGAGCAAGAGGTCCGGGGCCTGGATGACAGAGTTCAGGGGACAGAGCATCAATGACGGTGTAGAGAGGAGGCCATTTGTGAGTCTGGTATGCAATTTCAGCAAGCCTACCGACACCGACCCTTCGCTTCTCACACACGACGAGCTCACGACCTTCCTTCACGAGTTTGGTCATTCTCTGCACGGAATCCTAGCAGAGGGCCGCTACGGCTCGCTCACAGGCACCAGCGTGGATCACGATTTCGTTGAGCTCCCTTCTCAGATTATGGAGAACTGGGCTTATGAGCCTGAATATCTCAAGCAGTTTGCACGTCATTATAAGACAGGTGAGGTCATCTCCGATGAGACCATCCAGAGGATCGTCGATGCTATGAACTACCACGCAGCTTATCTGCAGGTACGTCAGCTCAGCTTCGGCTATCTCGATATGGCTTGGCACACAATCACATCCGTGCCCACCGAGAGCTCACAGGCATTTGAGCAGAAGGCGATGGCAAAGACTCAGCTCCTTCCTCCGGTAGAGAATACTATGATGAGCACCACCTTCAGCCATATCTTCACAGGAGGGTATGCGGCAGGATATTATTCATACAAATGGGCAGAAGTGCTCGAAGCTGACGCATTCTCTTTGTTCAAGGAAAAGGGCATCTTCAATACCGAGGTTGCAGCTTCTTTCCGCAATGAGATCCTTAGCAAGGGAAGCTCCGAGGACGAGGCAACGCTCTACCGCAATTTCCGCGGTCACGACCCGGAGCCCAAGGCCCTGCTCGAGAAGCTCGGAATCATCAGCACTGACAAATAAGTAAATATCCGATTATAAAAAAGTTTGCACATATTTCAGGCAGAGCTGCAGTTGCAGCAGGAGCGGTCATCCTTCTGGCTGCGCTCTGCGTAGTTGTGCAGCTGCCGGCAGTCCAGTCCTATCTCGCAGCGAGGTTTCTCGAGCGGATGAGTCAGGAGACCGATATTGACATCAGTGTCGGAAGCGTCCATTTCAAGCCGTTCAACAGGATTTATCTCACGGATGTAACTGTCCTGGACAACGACCCTCTCATTACCGACCGTTTCGAAGTTGTGGACACTATCGCATATTTCGAATCGGTGGCCGTTAATATGAGCCTGAAAAACATCTTTGGCGGAGACGATGTGATTCTGCGAAAACTTACGGTGGACGGGGCTGTATTCAATTTAGCCATCTATGAAAGAATGGCCAATGGCAAAAGGGACAACAACCTCAGGGACCACGGACGCGGCAAAAAGAAAGACAGTTCCGAGGAGAAGAATAGCAGGGACATCTGCATCAAGACGATATCGCTCAAGGATTTCCGTTTCACGATGAAGGCCACAAAGGAGAAGTATTTCCCCGAAGGCTCTATCGACTGGCTGAATTTGGATCTTGTCGCTGATGTGCAGGGAAGGGATCTGAGAATCTGCGGAAAGACTGTCAGCGGCAGCGCCGAGGTCATCCGTCTGAAGGAAAGAAGCGGCTATGAGGCAGAAAGCATTTCGGCCTCCGTTGTGGCCGGTCCGAAAAAGACAATCATCACCAACATCAGGATCAAAGACAGGTGGAGCGATATCGATGTTCCGCTCTATTCTATGCGATATACCTCCGGAAGGTCTTTCCGGCATTATTGCGACAGTGTCGTTATGGAGGCAAGCGTCAGAAACACCCATCTGGACACCAAGACTCTGGGATTCTTCGCCCACAAGCTCAAAGGAGTGGACAGAAGCATCGATATCAGCAGAGCGACAATGTCGGGGCCGGTCAATTCACTGTCAATCCCTGTGCTCGATTTCTCTTCCGAACCGGGAATCGACGCTTTCGCCGCTGTCAAAATCGAGGGTGCGAGCAGAAAGAACGATAATTATCTCTCAGCCAACATAGAGCATCTCACCTTCCCCTACAAGGAGCAAAGCGTCAATGTGAGGGGTACGGCGGAAGGCCCGATCAGCCACCTTCGGATCAAGGCCGCCGCAGATTCGGACATCGGTTCGGCTTATCTCAATGCCCTTGTCAGCAATCTGGGCACCGGTACAAAGTCGCCGGTCGGCATCATAGGACGTCTCGACACGGACAATCTCAATGCTGGTGCGCTGTTTGACAATGAGCTCATCAAGGAATGCACCGTGAGCACAAATATCCGCGCAAATCTTCGCAAGGGGGAAAGCACAGTAACAGTGGATTCTCTCAAAGCTGACAGGATCAGGATAATGGACTATGACTACAGCGGAATCAATGCAGCAGGCACTTTCTCAAATAACGCATTCGACGGACGCATCATCTGTACAGACCCTAATATGAACTTTATCTTTCAGGGATTGTTCAACCTGTCGAAGAATTCGAAGAATGCCCTGTACAAGTTCTATCTCAACCTTGGGTACGCCGACCTGTATGCAACCCATCTGGACAAGAGAGGCGCCGCCAAGGTCTCTATGTCCCTTGATGCGGATTATCTGCGCATCGGACAGGGAGACTTGATAGGAAATATCGATGTGCATTCGCTGACCCTCGAAAA
>DCIC01000018.1:18666-27878 GCA_002315825.1 Bacteroidales bacterium UBA1736
GCAGAGGAGGGGGTCAATGACAAATATGACCTGAGGATCAATTTCCACGATTCCAGAGACATTCTGTCTTTTGTAATGCCGGGACTGTATATCGCAGACAGCACTACGGCAAGGCTAGTAATCAACCCCGAAGGCGAGATGAGCTCTGAGATTGTTTCCTCAAGACTGGCTTTCAAGGATAAGTATATCAAGAATCTGAGGCTGGATCTGGACAATTCGGCAGGAAGCCTCAACGGAAAGATCAAAGGCAGTGAATGCCGCGTCGGCGAGCTCTCGCTCAAGCAGAGTTCCGTGATTCTTTTCGCCGAGAATGATCACGTAGGAGCTATGGCTTCTTTTGACAACAGCACCGAAGCTAGAAATCAGGGCGAAGTCCTGGTGACGGGAGAGCTGGCCAGAAATGACAGCGGCAATCTGACGCTTTCCGGGGAGAATCTTCTTTCCAATCTGTATTTCAACGACCACGCGTGGAGGATCTCTCCGAGTACCATCTTCTGGGAGGCAGGCAAGGGGGTACAGATCAATTCCCTGAGAATCGACAACGCAGACCAGAGCATTATGGTGGACGGAAAGTATTCCAAAACGGGTCAGGACACGCTGCTGCTTGAAATAAGCCGCTTTGACATAGGTTCATTGGCCGATATCTTCAAGCCCGAAATGGGCATCGAGGGTGTAGTCTCCGGAAAGATGCTCTTGCGCAATGCTGCAGACAAGAGACACGATATCCTTGTCAATGTCAGCAGCGACTCTACCAGGATTGCGGGTCAGGAAGTTGGCACCGTGCGTGTGGGAAGCAACTGGGACGATGAGACCGGGAAGGTTTCCTTCGCTATGACCAACAACTTCAATTCGGTACAGAACATCCACATTTCAGGCAGTTATTCTCCGGGAGATAGATTCATTTCGGCCGAATCGTCTTTCAATGATTTCAATCTGGCTTGTCTCTCTCCCCTTCTCAGCGGCCTTGCCGACGGGCTTACCGGAGACCTCAACGGGCAGATCAATATCAATGGTGATATTTCGAATCCGGATATTGAGAGCAAGGATGCCAGACTCAGCGATACTTTCTTCACTCTCGGCTACACAGATGTGAAGTATTTCTTCAACGGTCCTTTCCATCTTGACAGGGAGGGTCTGCACTTCGACGAGATCGCTATGGGCGATATGTTTGATGGAAGCGGAACGGTAGGCGGCGGAATACTTTTCAACAATGGATTCCAGGACCTTACTCTCGACACAAAGATACGGGCCAATAAACTCAGGGTACTCAACACCGAGTATCAGGAAGGAGCCACATATTATGGGACCATAGACGCTGACGGTCTGGTCAGCATCAGCGGCAAGCCTGGTGACATTCTGATCGACATCAATGCCACCACCTCCAACAAGAGCGATCTTCATATCTCGCTGAGCGGCTCGAACAAAAAGTTGCAAGAGAGCATCCTTGTGTTCAAGGAGCCTGAACGCTTCGTATGGGTGGACCCCTATGAACAGATGATGAAGACCTATACGGAGTCCAAATCCAAGAAGAGCAATATGACTTTCAAGCTCAATGTCAACGTGACGGAGAGTCTGGAGACTTCGCTGGAATTTGCCGGAGCGGACGGCAACTCCATTTCGGGTCAAGGCAACGGTCTTATCAAGCTGGACGTCCAGCCGAGCCGCAACATTTTTGCAATCAACGGAGAATATACCCTCAAGTCGGGCGAGGTAAGACTCTCCGCGATGGGGATCGCCAACAAGAACTTCTCCATACAGGACGGAAGCAATATCAGATTTAACGGAGATGTGCTGGAGTCAGAGATGGATATCGATGCGCAGTATTCCACCAAGGTCTCTCTCGCAACTCTGGTGTCGGATTCGACTTCGGTGTCGGCGGGACGAATGGTCAACTGCGGTATCCACGTTTTCGACAAGCTCAAAAGCCCTCAGTTTGACTTCTCCATCGATATCCCCGATCTCGACCCGACAATCAAATCAAGGGTGGACAATGCCCTCAACACTGAAGACAAGGTGCAGAGACAGGTCATCGCTCTGCTCGTCACCAACAGTTTCATCCCTGACGAGCAGTCCGGTATTTTCAACAACACCTCCAATATGATTTTCTCCAATATGGCCAATATAATGTCCCGACAGCTGAACAATGTTCTGGACCGGCTGGAGATACCTGTGGACCTTGGTCTATCGTATCAGAACGTCAATGGAGGCACCAACATTTTTGATGTCGCCATATCGACTCAGCTCTTCAACAACAGGGTGGCGGTAAACGGGGCCATAGGCAATAGGAAGGACAATTCGAGCAATGATGTGATTGGAGATCTGGACATCGAGGTGAAGCTGGACAAGGCAGGTGCGCTCAGGATGACTCTGTTCTCCCACTCCGCCGACGATTACACCAAATATCTGGACAGGGCGCAGCGCAACGGCCTCGGTATAGCATATCAGAAAGAATACAAGACTTTCAAGGAGCTGTGGAAGACTCTGTTCAGGAAGAAAAAGGATGAGGCCATTGAGCCGGAAAAGAAAAAGACCATTATCATCGAGTAGCAATGGAAGAGAAAGGACATTTATATCTGATTCCGTCTCCTCTTGGAGACAATGAGCCTTCGGAGGTGATTCCTTCTTATGTACTGGATTTGATCCAGCGCATTGACATATATGTTGTGGAGGAGCTGAGAACCGCCCGCAGGTATCTCTCGAAGGCCGGATTGAAGGGACGCATCGACACTTTGGAGTTTCACCTGCTCAATGAGCATACCGGAGCTGATGAAGTAAAAGGGATGACTGAGCTGTTTGAACGCGGAGATGTAGGCCTGATAACTGAAGCGGGGCTTCCTGCGGTGGCCGACCCTGGTTCGGCACTTGTGGCGGAATGCCATAAAAAAGAAATAAAAGTGGTACCTTTGACTGGGCCCTCGTCTCTGATGCTTGCGCTGATGGCATCTGGGCTGAATGGTCAGAGCTTCGCTTTCTGCGGTTATCTTCCGGCCAAGTCGGAGGAAAGGAAGCAGGCCATCAAGGCTATCGAGAGGCAGTCCGCATCCTGCTCAAGGACTCAGATATTTATCGAGACTCCTTACCGCAACGATGCGATGTTTGCAGATTTGATTCAAATCTGTGCACCCGACACCAGAATATGTGTCGCGGCAAATATCACTATGCCGGATGCATTTATCTGCACCCGCAGCGTGAAGGAATGGAAAAAGACAGAACTGACTATAGGAAAAAGACCATGCGTTTTCTTACTGCTTGCTTAAGTCTTCTTGCCGGCCTGACTCTTCAGGCCCAGGACATCCCTCTGTCCATCCATCTGGAAGGAAGGAACAATCATATCCAAGGTTTCACTCTGGATACGACCGCAAGATGTGTGTATGCATCTTTCACGACTGCATTTTATAAAGCCGACTACAAGGGCAACATAATTGCCTCTATCGAGAACATACCGGGACATCTGGGTGCTATGTCCAGAAACCCCTACGACGGGAAGGTCTATGCCTCCCTGGAAATCAAGGATGATGAGATAGGCAGGGGCATTGCCAAGGGTATGGGCATAGATGTCGTGGGGGAAGGACAGAGTGCGTTTTATATAGCAATCATTGACGTGGACAGGATGGACCGCATAGGTATGGACCCTTATAAGGACTCCGTGATGGAGTTTGTCCGCATCGAGGATGCCTGCAGGGATTATGCTGATGGCCACAAGTATGGATGCTCGGGCATTGACGGAGTCACTTTCGGACCTGCTCCTGGATCAAGAAATGGGAAAATGTATCTGTATGTCGCTTATGGCATCTATTCGGATACAGGCAGGGATGACAATGACAATCAGATTCTGCTATGCTATGACCCCGCAAGTTTTTCTTCCCGCAAGGCACTGAAAAGATATACGGTCTATACCGGCAACACTTCATACGGGGTGCAGAATATGGCATACGACGCATCTTCCAACCGCATCTATCTGCTCGTATATAAGGGCAAGAAGAGTATTTTACCAAATTACGATATGTTTGCGGTCGATATGGGCATCAAGGCTTCCAAAGGCAGACTTTCTCTTGCTCAGGATGGGCTTCTTGATGAGGCAAGCGGCATCAGGGGATGGCGTTTCCCCTGGGGAAGCACCGGTTTCCAGTCTCTGGGGGATGGTATGTTTATGATTTCGGAAAACGGGCGCAATGCCTCTACGGGCCAGCAATGCTCTGACTTGAGGCTATATCGCTGGAGCGGGGATGTGCACAAACCTTTTATCTATATCGAAAGATGAGCGGAGCTAAACTGACTTTTTTGGGCACCGGGACTTCGCAGGGGGTGCCTATGATTGGCTGCAAATGCGAGGTCTGCAGTTCTGCGGATCCCAGGGACAAGCGCCTGAGAGCTTCGGCATTGGTCGAATATTCAGGTTTGACCATCCTTATCGATGCAGGCCCTGATTTCAGGACTCAGATGCTGCGCGCGGGTGTGGAGCATCTGGATGCCATTCTGCTCACTCACAACCATAAGGACCATACCGGGGGCATCGATGATACCAGATCGTTCAATCTGTTGGAATCGAGGCCGGTAAACATCTATTGCGAGGAATATGTACTGAACTCGCTGAAAAGGGAGTACAGTTATGCTTTTGCCCAGCCCCGCTATCCGGGCGCTCCGGAGTGGCACACTCATCTTATTGACGGGTCAAAGCCTTTTCTGGTCCATTCCAATGCCGGCGAAGAGAGGCTGGTGTGGGAGTCCGGCAAGGGTTACCGCCATTTGGAGGCAACTGCAGCCGAGATTATCCCGCCCGTGGAGGTGATTCCCATTCAGGGGTGGCATCACAAAAACAAGGATCTCTCCGTTCTGGGTTACAGATTTGGAGACATTGCTTATCTGACCGATATGAATCTGGTGGAAGACAGCGAATTTGAGAAGCTCAAGGGGCTCAAGGCAGTTACTGTCAATTGCGTGAAGAAGACTCCGCATTTTTCGCATTTCTCTCTTGGGGAAGCTCTCGCTTTTTTTGCCCGCGTGGGTGCAAAGAATTCTTACATCACTCATATTTCACATCAGCTACCCGCTCATAGTATTCTGAGCAAGGAGCTCCCCGAAGGAGTGCACCTCGCATACGACACTCTTGTAATAGACTAAGTCATTCTTAAAAAAACCTATGCATAAAACACTAAAGCTAATAACATTAATCTTGCTTCTGGCATTTGCGGCCACTGAGGCCAATGCCCAGGAGAAGCTGATCGGGAACGTTGGCAGCAGGGAGAAAATCACTCTGGACGGATATTGGAAAGTCATTGTGGATCCCTATGAGACCGGTTTTCTCAACTATAGAGGGGAGCAAAACTCTTTACGAGGGAGTTACTTTACAGAAAGGGATTTCAATGCCGACAGGACCCAGCTGGTGGAGTATGACTTCAATATGGCGGATTCGCTTCTGGTGCCGGGCGACTGGAATACCCAGAAGACCGAGCTGATGTATTACGAGGGCACTGTCTGGTATAGGAAGAAGGTGTTTATCCCTAAAGGGGACAAGAGGACTTTCCTGTACTTCGGGGCCGTCAATTATGACGCAACAGTTGCTTTCAACGGTCAGCTGGTCGGCAAGCATACGGGAGGCTTCACGCCTTTCAATTTCGAGGTGACGGATCTCGTTAAGGAGGATGCATACAATTCGATCATAGTCAAGGTGGACAACCGCAGGAGGGAGGATGGCGTCCCCACTGTCAATTGTGACTGGTGGAATTTCGGCGGGATCACCAGAAGCGCTTATCTTATCAGGACTCCCAGAACTTTTATCAGGGATTATTCAATCGGGCTCAAGAAAGGAAGCACTGATGACATTGAAGGTTGGGTTCAGCTGGACGGAACAAACAAGAGACAGACTGTCAGCATTTATTTCCCGGGCAAAAACTTCGAGAAGCGTCTTCACACCGACAAGGACGGTTATGCATATTTCTCAATGGATGATGTGAAGGGATTCACTCTCTGGGAGCCCGAAAACCCTATCCTCCACCAATTCACCATCTCCATCAAAGGCGAAGAACTGCAAGACAAAGTGGGACTGAGGAGCATCAGCACGCAAGGGACCAAGATACTGCTCAATGGGAAGGAAATATTCCTGAAGGGAATATGCATCCACGAGGAGCAGGCTTTCGAGCCGTCGGGAAGGGCTACGGGAAGGCAGGATGACAAGGTCCTTCTGGACTGGGCAAAGGAGCTGGGATGCAATTTTGTAAGACTTGCACATTACCCTCACAACGAGGATATGATAAGGCTCGCTGACGAGATGGGAATAATGGTATGGAGTGAGATCCCTGTCTATTGGACCATTCAGTTCAACAATCCCGACACTTACAATCTCGCTGAGCAGCAGCTGTGTGAAATGATCTCCAGAGACAAGAACAGGGCCAGTGTGATTATCTGGTCAGTGGCCAATGAGACTCCCCGCTCGGCGAAGCGTCTGGAGTTCCTCAACGGTCTTATTAAGAAGACCAAGGAGCTGGATGCCACTCGTCTTGTGACTGCGGCGATGGAGACAGAATATACTTCAGAAATCACTGCAACCGTCAAGGACAATCTCCAGAGATTTACCGACATCATCAGCTTCAATACTTATGTGGGCTGGTACGATGGTGTCAGCGACAAGTGTGATGACGTCAACTGGCAGTTCAGTGAGGATAAGCCTGTGGTAATATCCGAGATGGGCGGCGGGGCTCTGTATGGTATGCGCGGTGATGCTTCTATGAGATTTACCGAAGAGTATCAGGAATATTTGTATATTAAGAACATCGAAATGATGGAGAGGATTCCGGGGCTCGCCGGTGTATCGCCTTGGATCCTTAAAGATTTCCGCTCCCCCAAGCGTATGCTCGGCGGTGTTCAGAATGGCTTCAACCGCAAGGGCCTCATTTCGGAAAATGGGGACAAGAAGCTCGCATTCTTTATTTTGCAAGATTGGTATTCAAAGAAATAAATATTTATGAAAGGAACGAAGAATTATATTGCCGTTGATTTAGGCGCGACTAGCGGACGAGTGATTCTCTCGACCGTGTCTGAGTCTTCCATTGATATGGAGACCATCCATCGTTTTCCTACTCCCCTCATTCAGGTTGAAGGCAAATATTATTGGAACATTTATTCTCTTTATGATGATATAGTAAAGGGCCTTGCAATGGTCGGGGCCAAGGGTCTCAAGGTGGAGTCCATCGGTATCGACACTTGGGGTGTTGACTTTGTATGCGTTGCGGAAGATGGCACTGTATCTCTCCCCCGCTCTTACAGGGACCCTTATACCGAAGGTGCGCAGGAGCAATTCTTTAAGAAGATGCCCGCCAGGGAGCTCTATGAGAGGACTGGTATCCAGTTGATGAATTTCAACTCTGTATTCCAGATGTTTATGCAAAGGAAGGAAAAATGCAGTGCGCTGGAATATGCAAAGAAGGTTCTGTTCATTCCTGACGCGCTGAGCTATATGCTCACAGGTGAGGCTGTCTGCGAATACACTATTCTGAGCACTTCCGCTCTTATGAACCCCCGCGACAAGAAGCTCGACAAGCAGGTTCTGAAGGCCTGCAAGATGAAGGAGAATATGTTCGGCAAGATTGTATATCCCGGCCACAAGGTAGGGAAACTTACAAAGAATGTCGCTGCGAGGACTGGTCTTGGAAGGATTCCGGTCGTAGCCGTAGCCGGTCACGACACTGCTTCCGCCGTAGCTTCAGTGCCCGCTATGGATGAGCATTTTGCATATCTGAGCAGCGGCACCTGGTCGCTTATGGGCATTGAGACCCCTGATCCTGTCATCGATGAGAGGATGTTCAATCTCAATTTCACCAATGAGGGCGGAGTCAACGGTTCGACAAGGCTCTTGAAGAACATAACCGGTATGTGGCTTATGGAGCAGTGCCTCGCCAAATGGAAAGAGGAGGGCAAGGAATATGGCTACGATGAGATCTGCAACAAAGCAAAGGCTTGCAAGCCAAGCGAGCACTTGCTCGATCCGGATGATCCTTGCTTTGCGGCGCCTTCAAATATGCCCGCCACCATCGCTCGCTATTGCGAGGAGCGCGGATGGGCTGTTCCTGCCAATGATGAGACTTTCATCAGGCTCATTTTCGACTCCCTCGCCGCAAAATATGCAGCGACTCTGCGCAGTCTCAAGGAGATTGCCCCGTTTGAAATCAATACTCTCCACATAATCGGAGGCGGTTCGAAGAATGAAATGCTCAACCAGATGACGGCCAATGCCTGCGGCATCAGAGTCGTCGCCGGTCCTTCTGAGGGTACGGCACTGGGCAATGTGATGATTCAGGCCGGCCTCAGCCGCAAGCAGATTGCAGCATCAATTGAAACAAAAACTTATATACCTGAAAACATATGAAAGAGACAGTAAAGAAGGCTTATGAAATCGCCAAGGAGCGATATGCAGCCTACGGCATCGACACCGAAAAAGTCCTTGACCAGCTTCAGAATTTCCATCTCAGCATGCATTGCTGGCAGGCTGATGACGTTGCAGGTTTTGAAAGCGCAGGAGACCTCACTGGAGGAATTCAGGCGACAGGCAATTATCCGGGTAAGGCCCGCAACATTGAGGAGCTCCGCTCTGACATTCTCAAGGCCAAGAGTCTTATTCCCGGTACTCACAGACTGAATCTGCACGAGATCTACGGTGACTTCAAGGGAAAGTTCGTAGACAGGGACCAGGTTGGACCTGAGCATTTCCAAGACTGGATCGAATGGGCTGCTGAGAACAACACCAAGCTTGACTTCAACAGTTCTTCTTTCTCTCACCCCAAGAGCGGCAATCTTACTTTGTCCAATCCGGACAAGGCTATCCGCGAATTCTGGGTAGAGCACACAAAGCGTTGCCGTCTCATCGCTGATGCTATGGGTAAAGCTCAGGACGATCCCTGTATCCTGAACATTTGGGTTCACGATGGTTGCAAGGATCAGAGTGTCAACCATTTTATGTACCGCAAGCTGCTCAAGGAGTCTCTTGATGAGATTTTCGTGGAGAAATATGACCACGTAAAGGAGAGCATCGAGGGTAAGGTCTTCGGTATCGGTCTTGAGAGCTTCACTGTAGGTTCGCACGATTTCTATACAGCTTATGCCGCTAAGAACGGTAAGATTCCTACAATAGACACAGGTCACTATCATCCCACTGAGAGCCCGGCAGACAAGGTTTCCGCCCTGCTTCAGTTTGTACCCGAACTGATGCTTCACGTATC
>DCIC01000018.1:28035-29914 GCA_002315825.1 Bacteroidales bacterium UBA1736
ATCGGTTCTCGCGCTGCGCAGAAGTGTATGACCAGAGCTCTTCTCGAGCCTACTGCCATCATCCGCAAGTACGAACTTGAGGGTAAGGGATTCCAGGAGTTGGCTCTTCTCGAGGAAAGCAAGTGTCTGCCTTGGAATGCCGTTTATGATGAGTTCTGCGTCCGCAACGATGTTCCTGTAGGTGATGGCTTTATCTCTGAAATTGAGAAATACGAGAAAGAAGTTACTCTGAAGAGGTAATTATGTATGATTTAGCGATAATTGGCGGAGGTCCCGGTGGCTATGTTGCAGCAGAGCGTGCCGGGGCCGCCGGTCTTTCTGTGGTTCTGTTTGAGAAGAATGAACTGGGTGGGGTATGCCTGAATGAGGGCTGTATTCCGACAAAGACTCTGCTTTACAGTGCCAAGCTATTTGACTATGCTGCTCACGGGGGCAAGTATGGGGTTGAGACTGCTGATGCAAGTTTTGATTATGGCCGAATTCTGGAAAGGAAGAAAAAGGTTGTGCGCAAGCTTGTCGGAGGGGTGAAGCTGAAGATGAAGAATGCCGGTGTGGAAGTCGTGAAGGCCTCGGCTCGGATTGAGGGGAGGTGTGACGAGGGGTTTGTGATCCGTGCGGAAGAGAACGAGTATATTGCAGCGAAATTGATTATCAGCACTGGCTCCGAGGCTGTGGTTCCTCCGTTCCCGGGTCTGTCCGATCTCGCGCCCAAGCTTCTTCCAGGGTCTCTCTCCCTTGCCGGGACTGCTGCCAATTCTTCCGAATGCTGCGGCTCCCCTGCCGGGACTGCTGCCAATTCTTCCGAAAGCTGCGGCTCCCCTGCCGGGACAGCTGGCAATTCTTCCGAATGCTGCGGCTCCCTTGCCGGGACAGCTGCCAATTCTTCCGAGGGCTTCGGCTCCCTTGCTGGGACTGCTGCCAATTCTGAGGAGTTGATTATGACCAACCGGGAGATTCTTGCGATGGATCATAGGCCTGAGAGTCTGATTATTATAGGCGGTGGAGTCATCGGTATGGAGTTCGCGTCTTTCTTCAATTCGCTGGGGACGAAGGTGGCTATAATCGAGATGATGCCGAAGATTCTCGGTCCGATGGATGGTGAGATCAGTGATATGCTTCAGAAGATTTACACCAAGAAGGGTGTGGATTTCCGGCTTGGATGTAAGGTGACCGCTCTGGAAAAGTCATCTTGTGGGTCAGATCCCGCAGCCGGGGTTGCTGTAGTGTATGAGGATGTGCAGGGGAATGTCTGCAGGGCTGAAGCTGAGAAGGTTCTGCTCAGTATCGGCCGAAGGGCAAATCTGAAGGGATATGGACTGGAGTCTCTGGATGTGGATTGCGGACGTGGTATCAATGTGGACTCTCATATGAGGACAAACGTGCCGGGGGTTTATGCAGTGGGTGATGTTACGGGCTTTTCGATGCTTGCTCACACTGCGTCACGTGAAGCTGAAGTGGCGGTGAATGATATTCTTGGGATTGATGACTGTATGGAGTACAATGCTATTCCTGGTGTCGTTTATACCAATCCTGAGGTCGCAGGTGTCGGACTCACTGAGCAGGAGGCCGTGGATAAGGGCATTGACTGTGAGATCAAGAAGCTTCCTATGGCTTATTCGGGTCGTTTCGTGGCTGAGAATGAAGGTGGTGAGGGTATCTGTAAAATAATAGTGGATAAGGCCTCGGGGAAGATTATCGGTCTTCATATGCTGGGTAATCCCTGCTCAGAAATCATTCAGAGTGCTTGCATTGCTATCACGACAGGTATGACCCTTGAGCAGTTCCACAAGGTCGTCTTCCCCCACCCGACAGTGTCAGAAATCATCAAGGAAACCATCTTAGGATAGGTCCTTATTTTGAAGGAGAGAGGGTGACCAAA
>DCIC01000018.1:29993-32760 GCA_002315825.1 Bacteroidales bacterium UBA1736
TTAAGGGAAGATTTGTTTGTGCGGGAGTCCTCCCCACTTCGTGGGTCCCCTCCCTCTTCGGGAGCCAATGCTCCCGCACAAACAAATCTTCCCTTAATTCTACCGTAGGAAGTCCCATCTGAGATTATGGTGTCTTCGATGGGGCTGATAACTATGTTGAACGTTTATGAACTCTACTGAAGAAGGGCGTTGCGCTTGGCAATGAACTTGTCTTTATTGGCGATGCGTGATTGCTTCGCAGATTCTTTTGATTGGAAGAAATTGGTGTTGTTATCCTCGATAGAAGTGAACACCTTGTTTTTGTCTCTGAACGCAAGGACCTGGGCCATTTCCTCATCATATTTTGCCAATTCGTTAATGGCCTTATTCAATGCATTTATCTCTAAAACATATGCCTGCCACTGATCTTCTGTGATTTTCGCGTAGAACAATTCAGGATTATTCGACATAATGTAACCAAATTCGCACAAAACGGCATATTGGAATTGCCAGAAAATGGCAAGATCTCCATTTTCTTTACATTTCCCATATTCGTGTTTAAGAATTTCAGATAATGGGAGTTCCTGTATCTCTAAATCAAAAGGATAATTAACTTCTACCGTAAGTTTTGTGATTGATGCATTGACCTCGTCACAAGGCATATCGTATATCTTTCTGACTTCTCGTTCTATTACATATTACCAATGCATTAATTTTCTGAGATCTGGTAACAAGATTATTGGCGACTGAAGGATCAAGAAGATAATCTGGTCTTACTGATTTTTCATTCTCAGTCAATTCTAAGTCACGTATTTTAAATGATTTTGATGAGGCATCAATATATTCGTCTACAAACGCATCAATCTCAGCCAGCACTGAATCAGCCAATGCCTGTTTCATTTCTTGAACCTCTTCCTGGGTGGGGTCCTGAGACTGTGCTTTCTTGTTGTTGTTCTTGCAGGACACCATTGTGAGTACTGCGAGCATTGCCAGGGCAATGAGGATGTTATTTTTTATCATATAATATCGGAATGGGACTTGAAAACTGTTTTAATCGATTGAGAGGTCTACTGAAGGAGGGCGTTGCGCTTGGCAATGTACTTGTCTTTGTTGGCAGAATAGAAATGTTTTGCAAACTCAATTGATTGGTCAATGCTATTGTTTTCCTCATCGGAGGCGGTAATTCTGTTCTTTTTCCTGAATTCCCAAACCTGAGCCATCTCTTCATCATATTTCGCCAATTCTTCAAGAGCCGCCCGTCTGGTCTGCTTAAGTGCCGACCATGATTGCCATTGTTCATCTGTTATTTTGCTGAAGAATAGTTCTGGGTTCTGAACCAACAGGTAACAGATTTCTGTTAAGGCTGCAACCTGGAACTGCCAGAAATAAGCCACGTCTCCACGTTCTTTGCATATCTCATATTCTTTTTTCATTTTCTCTGAAGTTGCAATGTCACTCGTTAAAAAATCGTTATCAATTGGATGATTTACATCTATAGCGAGCTTTGCAATCACCTCTTTTGTCTCCTCCTGAGGCATATCATACAACTTTCTAATTCCCAATTCAGCAAGATAAATTGCTAAAGCATTGACCTTTTGTGTTTTGGTTACAAGATTATTAGCAACTGAGGGATCAAGAAGATAATCCGGTTTAACCATTTTCTCCTCATCTGTCAGTTCCATAGTCTGAATTCTGAAAGACTTTGAAGTTGCATCACATAGTTTTTCAACGCATGCATCAATATATGTCAGCACTGAATCCGCCAAAGCCTGCTTCATTTCCTGAACATCTTCCTGAGTGGGTTCCTGAGACTGTGCTTTCTTGTTGCTGTTCTTGCAGGACACCATTATTGCAGAACATATTACCACGCAGGCAAATAGAGTAAGGGTACGTTTCATATTGGTTGTTATATTGATTTATTGAAGAAGGGCGTTACGCTTGGCAATGAATTTATCCTTATTTGCAATACGGAATTGTTTTTCAGACTCAATGGAAGCGCTGACCTTTGACAATTCTTCAGGTGATGACACAGGCGAATTCTGACTAAATATCTCCCAAACCGTAGCCATTTCTTCATCATACCTAGCGAGTTCCCTCATTGCCTTATTCTTTTCATCAGTCCTTTTTAAATATTGCTGCCATTGTTCTTCTGTTATATGACTGAAGAACAACTCTGGATTTTGAGCAAGAATATATCCAGTTTCTGCGATAATGGCATTTTCAAACTGCCAGAAATAAGCCAACTCACCACGTGCCTTACTGTTCTCATATTCTTTCTTAATTTTCTCAGATAATGGCATCTCGAAATCAGTATTAGCGTCTAAGTTTAATTCTACTGCTAATTTTGTAATAACCTCTTTTGTCTCATCAAGTGGCATATCATAAATAATCCTAGCCGCCAAATCAATCAAATATATACCTAATGCATTTATTTTCTGGGACTTTGTTACGAGAGTATTTGCAAATGATGGTTCAAGAAGAAAGTCTGGTTTTACCATTTTCTCTTCTTCCGAAAGTTCAAAATTAGGAATTCGGAAAGTGTTTTCAGATGCCACAAAATATTCATCTGCGATAGCATCAATATATGTCAGCACTGAATCCGCCAAAGCCTGCTTCATTTCCTGAACCTCTTCCTGAGTGGGTTCCTGAGACTGTGCTTTCTTGTTGCTGTTCTTGCAGGACACCATCGTGAGTGCTGCGATCATTGCCAGGGCAATGAGAATGTAGTTGGTTTTCATATGTTAAGGTATTTGTATTCTTCGAATGCAAAGATAGCAACATTATAGAC
>DCIC01000115.1:0-191 GCA_002315825.1 Bacteroidales bacterium UBA1736
CAGCACATCGGTGCTTACAACGTGACTCTCCCTGACGGACGTCATATCACTTTCCTGGATACTCCGGGCCACGAGGCATTTACAGCTATGCGCGCCCGTGGCGCTCAGTTGACAGACCTTGCGATTATTATCGTTGCCGCAGATGATGCAGTGATGCCGCAGACCATCGAAGCTATCAATCACGCTCAGGC
>DCIC01000115.1:317-6205 GCA_002315825.1 Bacteroidales bacterium UBA1736
GAGATTTCCGCAAAGAAAGGTATCAACGTGGACAAATTGCTTGATAAAGTCCTTCTTGAGACAGACTTGCTTGAATTGAAGGCCAATCCCAACAAGATGGCTCTCGGTGCAGTTATTGAGTCTTCTTTGGACAAGGGCCGTGGGTATCTTGCGACGGTGCTTGTACAGGAGGGTACTCTCAGGCAAGGCGATATGGTGCTTTGTGGCAGTTACTACGGTAAAGTCAAATCCATTTTCAATGAAAGAGGACAGAAAGTGGAATATGCTGGCCCTTCTACACCTGTTTCAATATTGGGACTCAATGGTGCTCCCGCTGCCGGCGAGAAGTTCAACGTGCTCGCAGATGAGAAAGAGGCAAAGTCTATCGCCAATAAGAGAGAGCAGCTTATCAGAATACAGGGTATCAAGACCCAGAAGCATATGACTCTCGAGGAGATAGGACGGCGTATAGCCATCGGCAACTTCAAGGAGCTCAATGTCATTGTCAAAGGTGATGTGGACGGATCTGTTGAGGCTCTCTCGGATTCTCTTATCAAGCTTTCTACTGAGGAGGTCAAGGTCAATGTGATTCATAAGGCCGTAGGCGCGATATCCGAGTCGGACATCCTGCTCGCTGAAGCTTCTGATGCCGTTATCATAGGATTCCAGGTACGACCTTCAGTAGATGCCCGCAAGACCGCCGAGAAGGAAGGTATCGAAATCCGTCTGTATTCAGTCATCTATGACTGTATCAATGAAGTCAAGGACGGTATCGAAGGTATGCTCGAGCCTGAAAAGAAAGAGGAAGTCACAGCATCTGCTGAAGTCAAGCAGACCTTCAAGATCAGTAAGGTCGGCACTATCGCCGGCTGTCTTGTAAGGGACGGAAAGATGACAAACAAGACTCAGGTCCGACTGATTCGAGACGGTATTGTAATCTATACCGGTGAACTTTCTTCTCTTCAGAGAGGCAAGGATGCGGCCAAGGAGGTGCCTTCCGGTATGGAGTGCGGTATCGGTATCGCCAACTTCAATGATATCAAGGAAGGTGACGTGATAGAGGCATATCATATCATTGAAATCAAGAGAACTCTGTAGTGAACGAACTGAGTGTTATATTGAAGGCCGTCTCTCTGGCAGATTTGTATGACGCAGAGGCGGCTTTCTTTTCATCGAAACCTGGATGGAAGTATGTACTGAAGAGATATTTCCTCAGTGAAGTGCATCCTGAAGCCAGGCAGCAGCAGGGCGCTGTGTCATATATCGTACAGCCGCCATTGGATGGCAGCGGGGTGGCTGTATGGATTTATCTTGTCAGCGGAGCCGAGGTGGAATATTCCGACTGCTTGACCGTTGTGAAAAGTGAGGGCAATGAATTCTACTGGAAGGCCGGGCTTGTTGCTTCCGGCGCTGACTCTGCAAGTCAGACATCTTCGATTCTCGAGGATTACGAACTCTTCCTTTCGGAGCGGGGTATGAATATCGCTGACAACTGTTTGCGCACTTGGTTTTTTGTTGATGACATAGACAATAATTATGCGGGGATGGTCCGTGCCCGGAGGGAGAACTTTGAAAAATGCGGTCTTTTGCCTCAGACTCATTATCTGGCAAGCACCGGTATCTGCGGCACTCCGCTGAAAGAAGGTTGTTTTGTTCAGATGGACGCCGTGGCCGTGAAAGGACCGGCGGCATTGACTCAGAAATATCTGTATGCCCCAGAGTATCTTAATCCTACCTACGAATACGGCGTGACATTTGAGAGGGGGGTAAATGTCGAGTATAATGGAGAAGTCCATACCATTATTTCCGGAACAGCCTCTATTGACAATAAGGGTAATGTCCTGTACCTCTCGGACGTGGTTTCTCAGACGAGGCGAATGTGGCTCAATGTCGAGAAACTGCTTGAAGAGGGCGGATCAAGTTTTTCCGACCTCGGGCATATTCTGGTGTATCTGCGCAATAGGGAAGACTATGCGCTGGTCGCACCTATGTTTGCGGAAAAATTTGCGGATGTGCCCTATGTGATACTTCTCGCTCCTGTGTGCAGACCTGATTGGCTTATTGAGATGGAATGCGTGAGCCGTACGGGACTCAAAATCGGATAACTTCCTCTCTGATATCGTTTCCTATGTGGAGGACCGAATAGGAGGCGTTTCTATTGCCGTCCTCCATACTGTCCAGTATTACGTATTTCACGGCCTTGAACGAATCTTCCTCGCGGATGTGCAGATGCCCTGTAAGCACCAGGTCCACAGAATTGTCCGCGAACAGTTTTCCAAGCAGTATGGTTTGGTCCATAGGGATGGTTCCGGCCATATTGAGAGCGGCATTCTGAATATTGAAACAGCAATGGGTGAATATCACTATGTTTCTGTAAGTCTCTTCTTTTGTGATCTTGCCGAAGACGGTACTCTCAAGCCAATCGGTCTGATCCTTTCCGATATTGTTGCTTGCCGAATCAATTGATATGAAAAGGTCTTTCGCTCCCGATGGAGTGCAGATCTCCAGAAGATAAGAGGAACTGCCGAAGTGTTTGAGGAAATTGTTCCATTCTCCCCAGAGCAAGTCGTGATTGCCTGCAGTAAAATACATTCGGTTCTTTATTCCGGATATGTGATCCTCAATAAGTTTGTATTGGTCTCTGCCTCCGGAAATATCACCCAGACATAATATGGCCGTTATGCCTTCAGGGTCACCCAGACAATCGCTGCAGAATCTGTCAAGATTGTCAGTGGAGCCGTTGATGTGCAGGTCTGAACAGACAAAGAGACGATACTCGTCAGTGCTGCTCTCTATGCGTTTTGCGAAGCCGGATGGGTTGAGCTTCATAGAATCGGCGAAGCGAGAGTCTGCTGTGGGGCTGGTGGAGACAAATATCCCGACAAAATCAATCTTGTTGCAGGATATGAGATTGATTGCGACCAAAGATATGAAGATCAATCGTTTCATTGCTTCTTGCCAAAATAATAACTTACCCCTGCGTGAGCACCGAAAGCATATATGCCACCCTGCATACTGAGCATCCCAATATGCCTGAATTCGAGCTCTCCTTGCAGCGACACTCTGTCGCTGAGGTCGAAATGTCCGAAAAGAAAGAATATGGGCGACCACATATGTTCAATCTCATAGGGAGTGTAGTTGGATACCGCTACACCGAGATTCCATTTTGATTCTGAGGACTTGATGCAAGCGGATCCTCTGTATAGAAAGTCAATAGTGGCGCTGAGATTGTCCCGGGCCTCACTCCTGTCATAAACTTTCATCGCATAGGCTCCGAATTGGATGCTGAAATATTGCCTCTTGTACCCGGCAGAGAGGGCTCCGGCAAGCTGAGATGTTTCATACTCCTTTAGTGAACGGTGCAGGATGGAGCCGTCCAAAAAGAATCTTCCTCCGCCTACCGTGAATCCGGGTCTGGCTGTTGCTGATACGGCATATATTCCGGGTATGAGGATTTCGGCGGCGGCTTCTGCGGTAAAGTACTCTCCTATGGGTATGGATGCCCCCAAGTCGAGGCCGGCAAAACTTTGTTTCAATGAATTTGTCCTGAATACCCCATCGGCGCTGACAGTGGCTTTTTCCGGCCAAGATTGTCCGGATGCCGGAAACAGCACAGTGAGTGTCAGTAGGATTGTCAGGAAGCGTTTCATTATCTACAAAGGTAAGTCATTCTTAAAAAATAACGTGGTAATCTTTGTGAATCTTGTCCAGTCTTATGAAAGTTTCATTCGGCCACGTAGCTACGGCTACGCGCCTTCATTCAACTTCCATAATCCAAGGACAATCTTTCATAAATCTTTATCAACTTCAAAATCTCAAATAATGAAAGAAAACTGGAATTTAGATTGTATTTTTGCGCCCGCTATGAATGTAGAACTGTCGGGTCATTACGGATATAAGAGAATTCTCATAACTATGTTTCCTATGGTTGTGATGATGGTTGTGATGTCCGTGTATTCTATCATTGACGGCGTGTTTGTTTCCAATTACGTCGGCAGCACCGCTTTTGCTGCGCTTAATTTTGTGTGGCCTGTGATCGCGATGTTTGCAGTCTTTGGAATTATGATAGGGACTGGAGGCAGCGCTCTGGTGTCAAAGACTATGGGTGAGGGAAAGCAGGACGAGGCTGACAGGATTTTCACTATGCTTGTCAGGCTGTCTCTGTATGTGGGAATTGTGCTGACCCTGTTGCTTGAATTGTCAATGCGGCCCCTGGTTTTGTTTCTCGGCGCGGAAGGGGAGATGGTTCAGATGTCTGTTATGTACGGGAGAATAATGAGTGCGGCTCTCCCTTTCCAGATATTACAAATGGAATTCCAGTCTTTTTATATGGCGGCGGAGAAGCCCCAGCTTGGCACTTTTATCAGCATTGTCAGCGGAATTCTCAATGTCGTTCTGGACTTTTTCTTCATTGTTGTATTTGGATGGGGACTTGCTGGAGCTGCCGTTGCAACGGCTATTGCCATAGCGTTCGGAGGTATTTACCCTATCGTGCGTTTCTCCTCGTCGGACAATGGCACCAGGCTCCATTTCGTGAAAGGGGCCAGGATGAATGGACGCTATATTGTGAAGACCTGCACCAACGGTCTGTCCGAGTTTGTGGGCAATGTCTCTCTGAGCATAGTGTCCATTTGTTATAACGTGCAGTTGATGAAGTATATAGGTGAGAACGGAGTGAGTGCGTACGGTATCATTATGTATATTGCCTTTATCTTTGGTTCTGTGTTTATTGGGTATAATATGGGCATTTCTCAGATTGTTGCATACAATTATGGGGCGGACAATAAATTCGAGATGAGAAGCCTTTTGAATAAGAGTCTTGTTATTATTTCACTGACTGGCCTTCTGATTTGTGTGGTTTCGGAATTGAGTTCGGGGGTGCTGGCCAGGGTGTTTGTTGGATATGACGCCGAGCTTGTCAGTATCACCCGGAGAGCTGTCCGCATTTATATGCTTTGTTTTCTTATTTGTGGTATCAATATGTTCTGCTCAGCCTGGTTTACGGCCTTGAATAATGGTATCGTGTCGGCTATTGCGGCATTTGCCCGTACTCTTGTTTTTGAACTGACGTCCATTTTTGTTCTTCCTCTCTTTTTCGGTATTGACGGAATCTGGATGTCTGTCAATGCTGCGGAGATAGCATCTGCTATTGTGGCGGTTTCTCTTTTCCTTGGTTTCCGTCGCAGATACGGGTATTAAGTCATTCTAAAAAATAAGTTGGTAGTCTTTGTGGATCTTGTCCAGTCTTATGAAAGTTTCATTCAGTCACGTAGCTACGGCTACGCTCCTTCATTCAACTTCCATAATCCAAGGACAATCTTTCACAAATCTTTACCAACTTATTTTTACATCATTCCTTCGAAGTTGTTTTGAAATAATAGCTCTCGTTCGCTATGATTCTTTTTCGGTCTTTTGATTCCGTCATTCAGTCACGTAGCTACGGCTACGCTCCTTCATTCCGGAACCAAAGCCCAAGAAAAATCTTCTAATGGCAAACTTCGGCAACCATTTCAAAACAACTAAGATGTAATCCACGTTCTGGACATTTAGGGGAGGATGACAAATATGCCTCTAAAAACAAGAGTCACCCTCTTTACAATGCATAGTGAACAGGGTGCTTTCTCAAATATGGAACTATTGGTCAGCCCCCTATCTATTGTACCTCAGTTGCTTCGGGGCCTTTTGTCAATCAGAATCTTCTTCTTTGTCATTCCGGGGTAATTCTTAGCATAATCTCCCCGATTTCAGCATCAGAACCTACAAACTGGGTGAAAAATCCGCATCTCTCCCCCGATTCACATCAATTATTGTCATTCCCGCATTATGATGTTCATTTTCTCCATCCTAGCAACTCTATGCTGGAGAAATCCCCGAAAATTATACAATTTCTCCATCCCCGGCTCTGAATT
>DCIC01000107.1:0-1450 GCA_002315825.1 Bacteroidales bacterium UBA1736
ATGATTTCGCTTCTCTGAAGGGAGAGGATCTTAAGGCTGCCATCAGTAGCAGTATCAAGGCTAAGGATGCTAATCTTAAGGGTCAGATGGCTTCCGAGGGTACTACCCCTCGTCAGTTGACTGATCTTATCGGTTCTCTCTGTGACCTTACTTCTGGGTCCGGAGACAAGGGTACTCCTATCGTTCTCGTTCAGGGATACTTCGACAACTATACTTCCGAGTAGGTAGCTCGGATTTGATAAATAGGAGGCTGACTTTTAAGTTTATATTCAGAACTTAGAGGTCAGCCTTTTCTTTGTTAGATTTAGCGATTTAATTCATATCTTTGTGGAAACGGATTTAACGAAAGCAAAATGAAAGTAATGAAATTCGGCGGGACCTCTGTCGGCTCCGCCCAGCGTATAAAGAATGTCGCCGAGCTCATAACAGCCAAGGGACAGAACCTCATCGTACTCTCCGCAATGTCGGGGACTACAAATACACTCGTCAGCATATCTTCATACCTTTATAACAAAAACGCTGACGGAGCCCTCGATACCATCAACCGCCTGCGCGCGACATACCACAAACATATCTCAGAGCTGTACTCGACTGAGCAATATGCCGCCGAGGCCAGAGAATATGTTGACGGGATATTCAATTACCTGTCCCTCTTTACCAAACAGATATTCACCCAAGTGGAGGAAAAAGTAGTCCTTGCGCAAGGCGAACTTATCTCCACTCACCTTATGACTTACTATCTTAGGGAAAAAGGAGTGAACGTCGCACTTCTCCCCGCACTTGACTTTATGAAGACGGACGAGATGGGCGAACCTGACAGCGAATACATCAGCGCACATCTCAAGCCTTTGGTCGAGAAGGCCAAGTCTGCTGACCTGATTATCACCCAGGGGTATATATGCCGCAACTGTCACGACGAGATCGACAATCTCCAAAGAGGTGGATCAGACTATACGGCATCACTTGTCGGATCCGCTATCCAGGCTGAAGAAATCCAGATATGGACCGATATCGACGGAATGCACAACAACGACCCGCGTATTGTCAAGGGAACTACTCCGGTGCGCCACCTCAATTTTGACGAAGCTGCCGAGTTGGGTTATTTCGGAGCCAAGATTCTCCATCCAACCTGCATACAGCCGGCCAAGTTTTCAAATATCCCGGTAAAGCTCCTCAATACAATGGAGCCCGACGCTCCCGGAACCACCATTGACAACTCCATCGAGCCCGGCACTATCAAGGCTGTGGCCGCAAAGGACAATATCACTGCCATCAAAATCAAGTCCTCACGAATGCTCTTGGCACACGGATTCCTGCGTAAGGTGTTCGAGATATTCGAGAGCTACCGCACGTCAATCGATATGATCACCACTTCGGAGGTCGGTGTGTCAATGTCAATAGACAATACCAAGTATCTCAATGAGATAGTTCACGATCTCAAGAAATATGG
>DCIC01000107.1:1486-3905 GCA_002315825.1 Bacteroidales bacterium UBA1736
TGCGTTGTGGGGGATATGGACTGGGAGAATGTAGGATTTGAGTCCAGAGCGATGGAGGCGATGAAAGATATTCCCGTGCGAATGGTCTCATTCGGAGGAAGCAATTTCAATATCTCATTCCTCATCAAGGAGGAAGACAAGAACAAGGCCCTCACTTCGCTCAGCGAATGCCTTTTTAAAAAATAGACATCGGTATGCTGAAAGGAAATTTCCCCGTAGAGAGTTTCGAGAAGATCAAGACGCCCTTCTACTATTATGATATGTCCCTTCTGAGGAGGACCTTGGACAGGGTCAAGCAAGAGTTGGCCAAGAGCCCGGATTTTGTGCTCCACTATGCCATTAAGGCCAATGCCAATCCGGTGATCCTCAGTACAATATCATCTGCCGGCTTCGGCGCCGACTGTGTTAGCGGAGGCGAGGTCAGAGCTGCTCTTTCCAATGGCTTCCGTCCGGATGCCGTCGTATTTGCAGGCGTTGGCAAGACCGACGAGGATATTTTATTCTCGTTGAAGGCGGGGATAGCTCGCTTCAATGTGGAGTCTGTTGAGGAATTGGAAGTGATTGACTCTCTTGCCGCTTCGCTCAATCTCATTGCTCCTGTGAGCCTTCGGGTCAATCCCGATGTCGGAGCCCACACCAATGCAAAGATTACCACAGGCCTTTCTGAGAATAAATTCGGTATCAACTATGAGCAGTTGGATTCTGTCCTTGCCAAAGCATTGAAACTCAAGAATGTGGAGTATAAGGGACTGCACTTCCATATCGGTTCGCAGATCCTGGATATGTCGGATTTTGCCTCTCTGTGCAATAGGATCAATTCATTGGTTGAGAGCCTCAGAGCCAAGGATCTCCCGCTTGGGGATATCAATGTCGGAGGCGGATTGGGCGTTGATTACCATCATCCCAATCATCTGGATGTCGCTGATTTTGAGGCATATTTTGATGTTTTCCGCAAGCATCTCACCCTTCCGCGGGGCTGCAAGGTGCATTTTGAATTGGGCCGAAGCATTGTGGCTCCTTGTGGAAGCTTGATTTCCAGGGTGTTGTATGTGAAGCAGGGGACAAGCAGAAAGTTTGCTATTCTGGATGCCAGTATGACCGAACTTGTGCGTCCGGCAATGTACAAGGCATATCACAGGGTTGAGAATCTCAGCTCCAATGAGAGTGAAGAGATATATGACGTGGTAGGTCCCGTATGTGAGAGCTCGGATGTGTTTGTCAAGGAGGCATCTTTGGACAAATGCCACAGGGGCGACATTGTCGCTGTCAGAAGTGCTGGGGCATACGGAGAGGCGATGGCTTCCTGCTATAATTGCAGGCCGCTGCCCAAGTCGTATTTCAGTGATATGATGCCTTGAGTCAAAATTCGCAGCTCGAGAATTTGGTAGTCGAAGTTTACATTCGTATCTTTGTAAGTTTAGTTATCGGTTAGGAATAGAATATGTCAGAAATTTTTGTCAGGGTGGCCACAATGGAAGATGCTTCCTTTGCAGAGGCGATATGTGATGAGATTTTCATCTCTTCGCAGGAGAGGAAGACGGGCATCGCAAGAAGGACCCCCGAGTATATCATAGAGAAGATGGCGGCCGGCAAGGCTGTCATTGCCGTAGATGATAAAGGGCAGTTTGCCGGATTCTCTTATATCGAGTCCTGGGGCGGAAAGAGTTTTGTCGCCAATTCGGGACTCATTGTAGCCCACAATTTCAGAGGAATGGGTGTTGCCAAGCGTATAAAGGAGCAGACTTTCCGTCTGTCAAGGACGCTTTTCCCCGACGCCAAGATATTCTCGATCACTACCGGTGCGGCCGTAATGAAGATGAATTACGAATTCGGCTTCAGACCCGTTCCGTTCTCCGAGCTCACTGACGACCCCGAGTTCTGGAAGGGATGTGAGGGCTGCCGCCATTTCGATATCCTTAAGAGCCACGATTATAAGATGTGCATCTGCACGGGCCTGCTTTATGACCCCAAAGAGCACTTGGAAATACATCATCCCGATGAGTAAATTATAGCTTGATATGTCAAAGAAGAAAGTTGTTGTAGCATTCAGCGGAGGTCTCGATACCTCTTACACTGTTATGTACCTTGCACGTGAGAAGGGTTACGAGGTCTATGCCGCTTGCGCCAATACCGGCGGTTTCAGCCCCGAACAGTTGAAAACCAATGAAGAGAACGCCTACAAGCTGGGCGCGGTAAAGTATGTGACTCTGGACGTGACACAGGAGTATTATGCCAAGAGTCTTCGATATATGATCTACGGCAATGTGCTTCGCAACGGCACCTACCCCATTTCGGTTTCTTCCGAGCGCATTTTCCAGGGTATGGCTATTGCGCGCTATGCCAAGGAGATTGGGGCTGAGGCTATTGCTCACGGCTCTACCGGAGCGGGCAATGACCAGGTGCGCTTCGATATGACTTT
>DCIC01000107.1:4037-4666 GCA_002315825.1 Bacteroidales bacterium UBA1736
AAATTGAAATACAGCTACAACGTGGGCATCTGGGGGACTTCCATCTGCGGAGGCGAGATTCTTGACAGCCGCCAGGGACTTCCCGAGACAGCTTACCTCAAGCAGGTGAAGAGGAGCGGCAGCGAAATCCTATCCCTGGGCTTCAAGGATGGCGAGCTCTGTTCGGTCAACGGGAAAGATTATGAAGATAAAATTGCTGCCATTCAGGCAGTTGAAACGATAGGTGCCGAGTATGGCATCGGCCGCGATATGCACGTGGGCGACACCATTATCGGTATCAAGGGCCGCGTGGGATTTGAGGCTGCAGCCCCTATGCTCATCATCGCCGCCCACAAATTCCTCGAGAAGTTTACCCTCAGCAAGTGGCAGCAGTACTGGAAAGACCAGGTGGGCAATTGGTACGGAATGTTCCTTCACGAGAGCCAGTATCTCGAGCCTGTTATGCGGGATATCGAGGCTATGCTTGAGAGCAGCCAGAGAAATGTCAACGGTACAGTTACTCTCGAGCTCCGTCCTTACGGATTCTCAACCGTGGGCGTGGATTCTGCTGACGATCTTCTCAAGTCCAAGCTCGGCGAATACGGCGAGACCCAGAAGGGCTGGACCGCTGAGGATGCAAAGGGCTTTAT
>DCIC01000107.1:4769-7094 GCA_002315825.1 Bacteroidales bacterium UBA1736
GCCGGATATACGGCCGGAGAGCTTATCAGGATACTTGTGAACCATCCCTATGTGGAGATTGTGTTTGTGCATTCTGAGAGCAATGCCGGTAACTATCTTTACGATGTCCACGAGGGGATTGTAGGGGATACTGATATGCGATTCTCAGATTCCTTTGATCTTGCATCGATTGATGTCCTCTTTATGTGCGGAGCCCACGGCAAGAGCGCTCTTTTCTGGGAGCAGAATCCCTGCCCTGAAGCATTGAAAGTCATTGACCTTGCACAGGATTACAGAAATGAGTCCGAAGGCTATGTGTATGGTCTTCCAGAGTGGCAGCAGGACAAAATAGCCTCTGCGCGCAAGGTCGCCAATCCCGGCTGCTTTGCGACAGCTATCCAGCTCGCCCTTCTTCCCCTTGCCGCAAAAGGCCTTCTCAATACTGAGGTCAATGTCACGGCAATCACAGGCTCCACGGGAGCGGGAGTAAAGCCCGGCGCGAGCACCCATTTCAGCTGGAGGAACAACAATATCTCAACATACAAGGTGTTTGAGCATCAGCACTTGATAGAGATCAATCGCAATCTTTCCCTCATTCAGGGATGTGAGGTGCCTGCGGTCAATTTCATCCCGATGCGCGGAGATTTTGCAAGAGGCATTTTCGTAAGCGCCCAGCTTGATTGCGCTCTGTCCACAGAGCAGGCGGACGGGCTCTACAGGGATTATTACCGGGATGCCGCATTTACTTTTGTGTATGACAAGCCTTTGGACCTCAAGCAGGTGGTTAACACCAATAAGTGCCTTGTCCACGTTGAGAACCATAATGGCAAGCTTGTGATCAGTTCTGTCATTGACAATCTTCTCAAGGGAGCAAGCGGACAGGCTGTGCAGAATATGAATTTGATTTTTGGACTTCCTCAGGACAGAGGACTTAGACTCAAGGCTTCGGCCTTTTAGACTGATATGGATCTTTTCGATGTATATTCTCTTTTTGACGTGACACCTGTCAAGGCTCTGGGCTGTAAAGTCTGGGACAAGGATGGGCAGGAGTATCTCGACCTCTATGGCGGACACGCCGTCATTTCTGTGGGACATTCTCATCCTCACTACATTGAGGCGTTGACCGAGCAGCTCTCGAAGATAGGGTTTTACTCCAACAGCGTCATCAATCCTCTTCAGGAGCAGCTTGCCTCCCGTCTGGGGGCGGCCTCGGGGTATGAGGATTATTCGCTGTTTCTGGACAATTCGGGCGCGGAGTCCAATGAGAATGCTGCGAAGCTCGCTTCGTTCCACACAGGGAAGGACAGAATCATCGCATTCCGCAAAAGCTTCCACGGGCGCACTTCGGGCGCAGTTGCTCTTACCGACAATCCCAAGATTGTTTCCCCGTTCAATGCTCATCACAAGGTGAGCTTCTGCGATCTGAATGATCTGGACTCTGTCGAGACTGAGCTGATGAAGGGAGATGTGGCAGCTGTTCTGATTGAAGGTATTCAGGGCTGCGGCGGGATTAATCTTCCTACGGAGAGTTTCCTTCAGAATCTGGAAATCCTCTGCCGTAAGTTCGGTGCGGTGCTTATCCTGGATGAGGTCCAGAGCGGATATGGACGTACCGGAAAGTTCTTTGCACATCAGTGGGCCGGTATCCGTCCCGGAATCATTACTATGGGCAAGGGTATCGCCAATGGTTTTCCTTGCGGCGGCATCCTGATTTCACCTGAATTCAAGGCGGTGAAGGGTATGCTCGGAACTACGTTCGGAGGCAATTATCTTGCAATGGCTGCAGCTCTTGCCGTGCTTGATATTATTGAGAGCGAGGATCTTATCAACAACGCTCTCAAGGTGGGCGAATACCTTAAGGCAAATATCCCTCAGCACCCTTCCATCAAGGAGGTGCGTGGACGCGGTCTGATGCTTGGAATCGAGTTCAATACCGAGGTTGCTTCTATCAGGCGCAAACTTCTTTTTGAAAAGCATATATTTACCGGTGTGGCCGGTGCGAATATGGTCCGTCTCCTGGCTCCGCTATGTCTGAGTATGGAGCAGGCCGATCAGTTCCTGGAGTCTTTCAAACAAGTACTTTAGTATGAAATCATTTTTCAATGTATCAGATATAGGTGACCTGAGGGCGGCGCTCGCTGAAGCTCTGCAGGTGAAGGCTACACCTTTTGCCTGGAAGGCTCTCGGAGAGAACAAGACCATTATGCTGGTCTTCTTTAACAGCAGTCTGAGGACTCGTCTGAGCAGTCAGAAGGCGGCGCTCAATCTCGGGATGTCTCCAATCGTGCTCAATATCGGTCAGGACAGCTGGAAGCTTGAGACTCAGATGGGCGTGGTGATGGATGG